>JANPAM010000367.1:0-6202 GCA_031429915.1 Sphingomonadales bacterium
CGCACGATGTGGTCGCGTCGTGCTCAGGAATATGAAGCGAAGATCAACTCGGGTGACCTCGTGTCGATTGCTGAAGTAACCCGCGACCTGTTCCGCCCCGACGACCAGCCCGAGCAGAGCTATTCCGAACGGCAAATTTTCGAAGCCGCCTCGAGCCGCTTAGCGCGCGAACTGGCCGCAATGGAAAAGACCGACGAGCCAACCGCGCTCAAGAAGATCCTCGTGATCCTGAACGAGTCGGCCCCACAATATTACGAAAAAGCCGAATAAAGTTTCTTTACCGGAAAATCTGAAGGGCGTCCGAAGGGGCGCCCTTTTTTTTGTTGGGCGCGAATACCGCCTAATGCCTTAGCTGACTATGAGCGAGTTCAGCGGTAATAGACGAAGATGGCGAAAGTGATCATCTGGTACGACGGCGGCTGCCCGCTTTGCACACGCGAGATCGCGCTGATGCGAAGGCTTGATCGGCGGCGCGCCATAGATTTTCGCGATGTCTCGCCTGCCAATGCCATATGCCCGCTGGACCGTCGGGAATTGCTGGCGCGATTTCATGCCAGCGAAGACGGAGTGATGCTGTCCGGCGCTGCTGCCTTTGCCGCGATGTGGCGGGCGATACCGTTGCTAACGCCACTAGGCTGGGCGGCGCGAAACCAAGTAGTGCTCGGCATGCTCGAACGGCTCTATATAAGGTTCCTTCGCATCAGGCCGAGTCTGCAACGTGCGTTACTGCGCCGTTAAGACATACTCAAAACAGCCCGATTATCTCGCCCTGGGCGTTGATACCGATTTTTTCAGCCGCTGGAACTTTTGGTAAACCCGGCATGGTCATAATCTCACCGCAGACGGCGACGACAAAACCGGCGCCTGCGGATAACCGAACCTCACGTATAGGAACGATATGTCCAGTCGGTGCTCCGAGTGCGGCCGGATCGGTTGAGAAACTATATTGTGTTTTTGCCATGCAGACGGGGAGGTGGCCATATCCTGCTTTTTCCCAATCAGCGAGTTGGCGCAGTACGCTTGGCTCGGCGACCGCAGCTGCTGCGCGGTAAATGCGCGTTGCGATGATGTTCATTTTATCGAAGAGCGATTCACTTTCGTCATAAATCGGTGCGAATTGAGCGGCGTCGCTGTCTGCTAAAGCTGCAACTTCATGCGCCAATTCTTCAGCGCCTTTGCCGCCGTCAGCCCAGTGGTGGCAGAGTATGGCTTTGCACCCGTGTTGCTCTGCCACCGCCTTGATGGCTTCGATCTCGGCTGCCGTATCCGTCGTAAAATGGTTAATCGCGACAACCGCCGGCACCCCGAACTGCCGGATGTTTTCGATATGGCGGATCAGGTTCACCGAACCGCGCTGGACCGCTTCGACGTTTTCGGTCGCGAGTTCAGCTTTGCTAACCCCTCCGTTCATTTTCAACGCGCGCACCGTCGCGACGATGACAACGGCGCTTGGAGCCAAGCCGCTTTGACGGCATTTGATGTCGAAGAATTTCTCCGCGCCCAGATCGGCACCAAATCCGGCTTCGGTCACAACATAGTCGCCGAGAGATAGCGCAGATTTGGTGGCAATCACCGAATTGCAGCCATGAGCGATGTTGGCGAACGGCCCGCCGTGGAGGATCGCCGGGTTGCCTTCCAGCGTCTGGACGAGATTGGGCTTGATGGCTTCAGCGAGTAACACGGTCATCGCGCCGTCGGCTTTCAGATCACGCGCGGTTACAGGCTGGCGGTCTCTGGTGTAGCCAATTACAATGCGGCCAAGCCGTTGTTCGAGATCCGCAATATTTTGGGAGAGGCAAAAAATGGCCATGACTTCCGACGCCACCGTGATGTCGAAACCGCTTTCGCGCGGATAGCCGTTTGCCACGCCGCCGATAGACTGGACAATGTCGCGCAACGCGCGGTCGTTGACGTCCATCACCCGCCGCCACACGATCCTGCGGACGTCGATATCCAGCGGGTTGCCCCAATGGACATGATTATCGATCAGCGCCGCCAGCAGATTATGCGCGGCAGTGATTGCGTGAAAATCACCAGTGAAATGCAGATTGATGTCGGCCATCGGCGCGACCTGAGCGTAACCGCCGCCGGTCGCTCCGCCCTTGGTTCCGAAGCATGGGCCGAGTGATGGTTCGCGCAGGGCAAGGACGGTCTTGAGCCCGATCCTGTTGAGTCCATCGGCCAGGCCGACCGATGTTGTGGTCTTGCCCTCGCCAGCTGGTGTCGGGTTGATCGCGGTAACGAGAATGAGCTTGCCGGAATGTTCTTCGTTGGTTGGCGTAGCGATGTTCAGCTTTGCTTTAAACCGACCGTAAGGTTCGACGTCTGTGGCATTGATGCCCAGTTTCTCGGCAATTTCTAAGATAGGGCGTAAGTTGGCAGCGTTTGAAATTTCGATATCGGTTTTCATATCGCGTTCTAGCCAGACGCTTGGCGCAATGGCAATAGCTGCGCTTCGTCCGCGCGACCGACATGGGCGGGAAATTCGCCATTGCAGACTAGCCAGACTCAGTGTATTATGAGTGCAACACACATGGAGGTCCAACATGAAAACTTCACTTTTTCTTCTCCCACTCGCTGCGCTTTCCTTGTCGGCTTGTGGCTATTCGGTGTTCGACGCGGCCGAGGATATGAGCGGCAGTAGCAGCGACGATAATGGCCTTGCCGATGGCACCGCGATTACGAACACCGCGGCGACTGTAGCGGCTTTTACTGAACTTGAGGCGTCGGGGCCTGATAATATCGTGTTTGTAACGGGGGACACCTTCAGCATCAGCGCGACCGGCGATGCTGAGGCGATCAAGAATCTCCGTTATCGCGTCAAGAATGGCACGCTCCGCATCGGGCGGGTAAAGGAGAAGGTCTTTGGCAGCGGTCGCAAGGGTGTGACCGTCACGGTTACCGCGCCGCGTTTGTCGGAGGCTTCGCTCGCTGGTTCTGGCAGCTTTACTGCTGACGAAATGACGGGCGAGAATGTCACAGTCGAAAGCGCCGGATCTGGCAGCGTCTCAGTCGCTTCAATCACCGCCAAGTGGCTCGAAAGCAATCTGGCTGGCTCCGGCGACGTTGTGTTTGGGGGCAAGGTCGATCGCGCTGAATATTCGATTGCCGGTTCGGGCAATATCGACGCGGTCAAGATGGCCAGCACCGACGCCGAGGTCTCGATCGCTGGTTCAGGCAACGTCAAACTGACCGCGACCGGCAAGGTCGCTGCGAACATCGCCGGTAGTGGCAGTATCGATGTTACAGGCGGCGCGAAGTGTACGTCATCGACGATGGGCTCGGGTAAAATCAGTTGCGGGTAACACCGTTCGCCCTGTCGAGAAACTTCACGGTCTCCGCAACCACTGGATAGCGACCGCGGAATAAAGTCCCTAGCGCCAGCACGAGGTCGTTGTGGCTACCGCCCTGCTGCGGGCGGAATGTGATGTCGCCGCCTGCCGCCTTTTGCTTGGCGTACAGGCTGTTCGAATTGCGGATTCGCACCACGGTGTCGTCGGTGCCGTGGATTAGCAGGATCGGCGGAGCATCTTTGCGGACGAAGGAGACTGGCTGCGTTGCCTTGGGGTCGGGGAACTGGCTCATCGCGTTGATCGCGCGTTTCGAGGTGAAGGGGTAGAAGTCGGAGGCGCCCGCCATGCTGATCGCGGCGGTCACCGGCTTGTCGCCGAGCCATTGCGGATCGAGCGCGACCATCAGTGCGTTATATGCGCCAGCCGAATGGCCGGCGACTGAGACGCGGGCGGGATCGCCGCCGTACTTCGCGATATTGGCCTGCACCCATTTGACCGCGTGGGCGCTATCCTCGACAAATCCGGGGAAGCGGACTTGTGGCACTTTGCGGTAATCGGAAAGCACGACAATATAGCCCGCCTCGACAAACGGCCGCGCGGCGTAGCTATATTCGCGCCGGTCGCCGTTCGCCCAGCCGCCGCCGTAGAAGAAGACGAGGACGGGGCGTGGAGCCTTTGGCGTGGCTGAAGTTGACCAGATGTCGAGCTTGTTGTGTTTGTCAAACGCGATGCCATCGGCAACCTTAACGACGTCGGCTCTGCTCGCGATCCGGTCGACAGTGTCGACGAGCAAAGCAGGGGAGTAGAAGAACAGTCCAACCCCGGTTGCTAGAAACACAGCAATCAGAACGCCCGCCCATTTCAATATTGTCAGCACATTAAGCCCCTTATTTGTGTCGCGTTGTAAGCAGAAACGACCGCATTGGGCAACCGGTTGCGTTTGGCCGGCTCATTCTTCTTCGATCGCCGCCCCCGGCTCAGCGCGAACAAAGCGCTTTGCGATTTCGAAATTGTGTCCGGCGCGAAGGAAACCCTGCAATTGCTTCTGCTGTTTTTCGGGTGGGGCGACCTCGGCGGCGTAAGGGCCAATGCGCTTGCGGCGGGCGTAGTTCTGCGCTGCGGCGAAGCTGCTCTCGCTCATATGCTCGGTCGCATCGGCGGCATCGCTTTCGTTTATACCCGACGCCCGCAAATCCTCGTCGAGCCGCCTTTTGCCATAACCGCGTGCCACAAACGCCCGGCTTCGCGCCCCCGCAAACTGCGCATCGTTGACATAGCCCAATTCGGCAAACTGGTTCACCAGTGCATCTATGTCTGCGGGGCGGTCGTTACTCCATCCACGTTCACGGATTTTGCGATTCAGATATGTGGCAAGCTTGGCCCGGGTGGTCGCATATTTGCCGACATAATGTAGCGCGAGATTGCGCAAGCGTGTGTCGTCCAACGGTGGCGGTGGTTTTTTAAGAGTGCGGGCTTCTTTCACGCCCTATTTGTGACACAGTCGGGTCGAAATTTGAACTCGTATCGACGGGTAGAAGTCGATGATAACATAAATGTAACAATGGGCCGCAGAGCCCGGGTCAAAAAGCTATGGGAAATAACATGAGCGAACTCGTGCCGACGCCGACGCAGGACGAATTGCCGCGCCGCCTCTCCGATTTTGCGACGCTGGGCGAGGCGCTTGACTACGCCGCGACTGGCAAGCGAGGGTTGAATTTTCATGATATGCGCGGGAAATTGGCGCGGGCTTACCCTTATTCTGAAATGCGTGCCGATGCGTTGCAGTTCGCCTACCGGTTGATCAGCCACGGGATTGCAAAAGACGACCGAGTAGCAATCGTTGCTGAAACCGGGCCTGACTTTGCTGCCCTGTTTTTTGGATGTATCTATGCCGGCGCATGGCCAGTGCCCTTGCCCCTGCCAACTTCGTTTGCTGGCAAAGAGAGCTATGTCGATCAGCTGTCGGTACAGTTGAAAAGTTGCGACCCCAAGATTCTGTTTTACCCGGCTGAACTTGCGGAGATGGCGCATGAGGCGGCGACCGACTGCGGTATCGAGGGGCTGGATTGGGAAAGCTTTGCTGACCGGATTGCGTTGAAGTCCGACCTGCCGACCGCAAATACAGATGAGGTCTGCTATCTCCAATATTCAAGCGGCTCGACCCGCTTTCCGCACGGCGTTGCAGTGACGCACCATGCGCTGCTCAACAATTTGTCGGCACATTCGCATGGTATGGAAGTCGTCGAAACCGACCGTTGTGTGTCATGGCTGCCGTGGTACCACGACATGGGGTTGGTAGGTTGTTTCCTGTCACCGGTCGCCAATCAGGTTTCGACCGACTATATGAAGACCGAAGATTTTGCGCGGCGTCCTCTGGCATGGCTCGATGTCATCAGTGCCGCAGATGGCACGGTGATCAGTTACTCGCCGACGTTCGGCTACGATATTTGTGCGCGACGGATATCTAACCAAACCTTGGTCTCCGACCGCTTTGACCTTGCCAAATGGAGGCTCGCCGGAAACGGTGCCGACATGATCCGGCCCGACGTAATGCAGGCGTTCGTCGACGCGTTCGGCGATGCGGGGTTTAAGGCATCTGCGTTTTTGCCAAGCTATGGTCTGGCTGAAACCACATTGGCCGTGTCGATAATGCCACCGGGTGAAGGTATTCAGGTTGAATTGGTCGAAGAGACCGAACTGACCGGCCACGCAGGCGCGACCGATCGCCCGACACGCTACCGCGCGATTGTCAACTGTGGTAAGGTCGTCAAGGACATGACCATCGAAATCCGCGATGAAAACCGTCGTCCGCTTGCCGATCGGACGATTGGCAAGGTCTGGTGTTCGGGGCCGTCGCTGATGAAGGAATATTTCCGCGACAAGGAATCGACGGACGCCTGTTTGGTGGC
>JANPAM010000368.1:0-1525 GCA_031429915.1 Sphingomonadales bacterium
GTCGGCGACCAACGCTGCCTGTTCAGCCTGATGGCGTTTGGCAAGACCTGTTGCGGTGGCGGCGGCAGCTTTGCGGCCGGCATAACGCGCGCGGGTAGGTTGGCCTTTGGAAGCCAAAAGACATTCCTCGATAAACGGATCGACAAAAGACCATCCGCCTGCATTTTTCGGTTCTTCCTGCGCCCAGACCACCTCTTCCAGGTTGGTCATTCGCTTCAAACGGGCCACCAACGGCTCGCCGGGAAACGGATAAAGCTGCTCCAAACGGACAATCGCTGTGTCGGTGTCACCGGCCGCGTTTCGCGCTTCGATCAGGTCGTAGGCAACCTTGCCCGAACACAAAACCAGCCGCTTCACGTCAGCATCGGCTGGCGCGCCGGGGTCTGACAATATCCGCATGAAGTGGCTCTGGTCGAGGAAATCGGCTGCTTTCGACACCGCCATCTTGTGGCGAAGCAATGACTTCGGCGTCATCACAATCAGCGGCTTGCGGAATGGCCGCGCCATTTGACGGCGCAACAGGTGGAAATAATTTGCCGGCGTGGTGCAGTTCGCGACCTGGATATTATCCTCGGCACACAGTTGCAAAAACCGTTCGAGCCGTGCCGAACTATGCTCCGGCCCTTGCCCCTCATAGCCATGCGGCAACAGCATCACGAGGCCATTGGCGCGGAGCCACTTCGCTTCGCCCGCGGCGATGAACTGGTCAATCATGACCTGAGCGCCGTTGACGAAATCGCCGAACTGCGCTTCCCACAACACCAAAGTTTTAGGTTCGGCCCCGGCATAGCCATATTCGAATCCGAGCACCCCGAATTCCGACAACGTGCTGTCCAGAACTTCGAACCGCCCATGCGGCATCGTCGATAACGGCACGTATTTTTCTTCGGTGCCTTGATCGACCCAGACGGCGTGACGCTGGCTGAATGTACCGCGCCCCGAATCCTGCCCCGATAACCGGACGCCGTAGCCTTCGGAAAGCAGCGAGCCGAATGCCAATGCCTCGCCCGTCGCCCAATCAAAATTATCGGCAGTTGAAAACATTGCTTTTTTGGCTTCGAGAACACGGCCAAGCGTCGGGTGAATGTTCAGCCCCTCGGGCACCGTCGTTAGCGTCCGGCCAAGACTATCGAAAAGTTTCTTCGACACGCCAGTCTCGACATTGCGACGTGCACTTTCAGGGTCGGCTGGTTTTGACAACCCCGACCAGCGGCCACCGAACCAGTCGGCCTCGTTCGCCTTGTAATCCGCGGCATTGGCAAATTCTTGTTCGAGTTGAGCCACAAATCGAGTGATATGTTCGTTTGCCCAATTGCCGTCGATCACGCCATTTTCGATCAGGCGTTTGGCATAGATTTCACCGACACCCGGGTGGGTTTTGATAACCTTATACATCAACGGCTGGGTAAAGCTCGGCTCGTCCCCTTCGTTATGCCCGAAGCGGCGGTAGCACCACATATCGATAACGATGTCGCGGTGGAATGTCTGGCGGAATTCGATCGCGATTTTGCAGGCGAAGGTCACC
>JANPAM010000369.1:0-3615 GCA_031429915.1 Sphingomonadales bacterium
GTCGAAATTAGCAATATCGGTTTACGCCCATAGCGGTCGGAAAGCGGACCATAAATAAGAGCGCCCAGCCCAGTCCCAAACAAAAAGACCGAGATGACATATTGTATGTCGTTGGCGTTCCTGACCGCCAGCCCCTGTATCATCGCCGGAAAGGCAGGCAGCATAGCGTCAATTGCGAGCGCATTGAGCGCCATAAGCGACGCCATCATAACGACAAGTTCGCGTTCGCCGATCAAATTCGTGGGAGTTTTTGGAGAGGACATGGCGCAGCTATGCGGAAGTTGGTGCAGGTTTGCCAGTTCTCATTGCCACTTCAGCCGCTGAAACGGCAGCCAAACGTGCGCCAATACAGCAAAAAATCGGGTGGCTGCTGCCATCGCTTTACCGCCTGTTAACCATTTCAGGTCGATACTATCGGGCGACCGGCAATATCCAAATTCGAAATGTGGGACGGATGATGAAAAGAAAATTCTTTACTGTAGCTTACGGCTTTGCGCTTGGCGCTGCGATGTTGTCTGGCGCTGGCATAGCCGCCAGTGAAGCTCGCGGACAGACCACGGCTCCGGTAAAATCTCCGGTTAATTTATCGAGCGAAGTCAAGATCGAGCGCACTCAACTCGATGCGTCGGGTAAAGAAACCACCACATTGCATGAGCCCAAGGATGTGGTCGTCGTGCCTGGCGACCGCGTCGTGTTCACCCTGAATGTCGTCAACAGCGGGGCCGCCGCAGCTTCGGGCTTTCGCGCCACTAATCCGATCCCGGCAGCGGTAGCGTTTGTTGCTGTGACGGAAGACTGGGCTGAGGTATCGGTGGATGGCGGCACAAGCTGGGGCAAGCTGACGGCAATGACTGTCAAGAAGAAGCCTGCTGAAACCGGCCTCGAAACGACGCGTGCGGCAACGGCTGCCGATGTCACCCATGTTCGCTGGATATTCTCCAATGCTATTGCGCCAGGAGCCAAAACTGCGGTTAGTTATCGCGGTGTTGTAAAATAAGCCGTTAACTGGTCGTTTGGCGATGTCCCGCAGTGACACACTGATGCACTAACGCCACGGTAAATGCGACTCGGGGCGGTAATTAACCACCTTTGTGTCTAGCAATTGCGAAGCGATCATCGCAGCGTTGAACTATGAAGTTCACAGGAGCCTGCATCATGCCAGCCATTCCCCGTTTTAAGCTCACGCTGCTGGTCGGTTTGGCGCTTGCCATTCCGCTTGCCGCTTGTGGTGATACCGCATCTGATGAGGTCGCAGTCGCCGAGCTTGATAACAAATTGACCGGCAAGGGCAGCGATCCGGCAATGAATACCGCGCTCAACGACCGCATTTTGGTCGATCCGGCACTGACCGACAGTGCCAACGTGAATACCGTTAAAGACAGCGACAAGCCACTTTCGGGTGCGATCCCGGTGGAAAGCGGGTATGACGGCGATGCGTCAATCGAAGCACTCGACGGCGCAAAGTTGATGCGCGCTCCTAAACCGACGACGGTCGCGAACGAGGATTGCACTAACTGCAGCTCACAACGGGCAACGACGTTAGGCGCACTCGCGGCTGACCAAGGCGTTACTCGCGGCAAAGGTACGTGCGAAGCGAAGTTGCAATATGGCGCGGGCTGGGCAACCCGGATGCCAGCCGAATTCCCGGTTTATCCGCGCGGGCGTGTAAAAGAGGCCGGCGGCGTTGACGGAGGCATTTGCGACATCCGCGTTGCGACCTTCACCACATCAGCCAACATGCAAAACGTCGTCGATTATTACTACACCCGCGCCCGCAAATCGGGCTTTAGCGCCGAATATCAACTTCGTGCAGGTGAACACGCATTAGGCGGAACGCGCGACAATGACGGTGGCGCCTATTTCATTACCTTCAACGCGGCGCCCGGCGGCGGCACCAGCGTTGACATCGTGGCCAATAACGGCCGCTAATCGAGTTTTACGAACCGAAGCAACTAGGGCGG
The DNA here is from genome assembly GCA_031429915.1 of Sphingomonadales bacterium. GTDB lineage: Bacteria > Pseudomonadota > Alphaproteobacteria > Sphingomonadales > Sphingomonadaceae > Sphingorhabdus_B. Next base: position 1,962 of record JANPAM010000369.1, read on the forward strand.
CAGAGGTGCCGCCCTGTTTTTTTCAGCGTTCAAAAGCACCAGCGCCCTCAAGTATTTTGAGCAGCTTGCGCCGCAATTTCGGCATAATAATTATTTGTCCTAACAGCACATCCGGGTCTCGACTTTTTAACGGTTGTCCGGCGACAAACCGTTTCCAGCTTCGCGCTGTCAGTTCGCGCTGACCCCGCGAACCAGCAATCAACGTCTCTGCAAGGTAATAGTTTATCCGGCTAAACTCTGACTGTGGAATATCGCTTGGCTTGATGAGCGCGATCTTTTCCGGACGGCCCTGTTCCAGCGCCGCCAAAACTAGCAGCAACCGGCCCCTTGGATATAGTTCGCTTTGGGCCAAAAATGCACGGTCGAGCAATTTTCTGGCTTCTGGGTAATTGCACATGGGCGAAAGTGCGGCAAGATTTGCTAAAATCAATGGACTGTTCGCGTTAGCATCGATCGCCCGACCCGTGTAAAAACGCGCAGAAACACAATCATTTTTCAGATAGGATAAGCGAGCCATCGCAAAATTCGCCATGGCATCATTTGGATCAGCCGCGACCGCAGCGCGCGCAAAAGTAATCGACGTATCGGCAGCCGCATCAAAATTTTTCATAGCTGACATGCGTTCGATATTAAACAAGGCACGGGCAGCAAGTATGGGCGCGCGTAACCGCTGCTCCTTCACCGGCTTTTTCAAGCAGGCGGCAATTTTGCTTTCAATTTCTACCACACGCGTTTGAACGAACGAGTAATATTTCAAAAGGCACGCATAGCCTGCGTTATCGCCATCTCCGTAGGTTATCAAACTGTGCGACGCGATTGCGCCAAAGGGACCATTGATGTTAGCGATGAGTGGTACCAATGCATCGGGCACCGTTTTTACATCGGTTTCCAATTGTAATTCATCGGACCAGAATGCGGTCCCAGTCCGTGCGTCAGTCAGGCGAAGATACAGCCGTTGGCCCCCGCTTACATCTTCGTCGATTCGGGAGGACAACCGGTATACTTCCTCATCCGGGCCGGGCTGTCCTGGTTCGTCGCCTGAACCCAATACTCTGACCCGCGATACTTTGAACCTCGGCAGGTCGGTGGCAAAAGTGCTTGAAATGAGTTGCGACGTTCGAGACAGCTCAGAAGTATCGGCGTCTTCCATAGGCAGAATTTCCAATACCGGGCTGATCGTTGCAGCACTTGGACCGCTTAGTTGCTGCCATCCGAACCAAGCGAGCAAAGCGACAATGATTCCCGCCGCTACTCCAAAACCGAGGAACCGGTGGCGGCGATCAATTCGAAACCGTGGCTCCCTAGAATTTACTTCCGCTAGAGGGACGTTTCGGACGGGTACGTCCATCAATAAATCACTATCAGCCGGCGTGGGAATGTGCAGCGGCCGGTCATCGGTTTGGGAGAGCGGGCGGTATAAAAGGGGATAGGCAACGGCGAGTTTGGCTAACCGCACCCTGTATGATCCCGGCTGTAAAAAAAGACATTGGTCTTCTACCGGGCCATGATGTGCATAATGGCTTTCAAGCGCATGCCGCAGTCTAACCATTTGTACTCGGGCCGAACTATCGGACGCGGCATCAAACGTTTCCGGGCGCCCAAGCCCGTCAACTGCGACCGCGTAAGATTTTAATGCATCGCCCCTGCCATCAAC
>JANPAM010000370.1:0-6219 GCA_031429915.1 Sphingomonadales bacterium
GCGCGCCGTCGCGTAAGCCAGATCAAGTTCGGACGCGGCAGATTTGATACTGCCTGACCTTATTGTGGATAGCACTACGCGCTGCTGAAGATCTGTCAGTGCAAATGCCTGACAAGCCCGCCGCAGCGGCTGCGGCAAGGACATCACGGTAGTCAGCAGAACAATCGCCCCTGGCCGTATATTCTTTATATCAGCCATCGTCGTTGGAATTTGCCAATGCTGCGCGACTTCGATCGATGCATAAGCGAACAGCGCGCTATGATGACGTCCGTCATTCTGCTCGAGTGAAACTGGCTTTACGATTGCTGTTTTAGATCGCGCCGCCGCAACCACTGCGTCCAGATCAATCGACTGAGCAGCATTTTCTGCAACAAAGGATGGTGACGCAGTAACGACTAAACCAGTAGCATCAAGCACCGCAACGCCGAGCGCTTCTGGATCCCAAACGGCTCGGTTAACCGTGTCGGATTGCATGACTGAATCAGCCAGCCAATCATCCAGCCGATGTGGCCAGAAAGTTGCAAGTTGGAGCATAGCGTCTGGCTGGGCAAACCACTGCGCTAAGGCCGACGGCATCCCATCGCCGTCAAAACGGTTTTCCTTATCCATTCAAGTGCGACCCAAACTTGAAATTATCTGAGCTTATTATCTAAGATTACATTAGAAACTTTGCCCGAGTTTCTACCATGTTACAATGAACATTCTACTTTCATCAGCCTCACGCCGGCATGGTATATGCAGATGTTGACATGCAGCACTCAGGTTAAGCCGTGCTTGGGCGATATCTGCTAAGACACTAGCCTGTTTGAATATCTGCTGAAATGACGGCAATGGGCGCAAAGCGGGCTTAATCCTGCGTCGTGAACGGACGGCGGCTTACAGACACGTGTTTACGTTACTGGATTGTCCGGATTGTCCGACGTTTCAGCCATATCAACCTTGCTGATGCAATGTCCGCTTATGGCGGAGCCAGCCGGCGCTTATAATGACTGCATTTGGGCGCAGAGCGGAAATGTTGAAAATGGGCCGTAACCCGACTGTCTGCTTTTGGGGGCGTTATCGGGGTTAGAGCACGTCAAAATCTATCGGTGCGTTTCGGTCTAACCACTGGGGTGCTTCGGGCATTGGGTATTTGAGTCCCGTAGAACAATTGAATAGTATTGCTCTATCGCTTTCCGTAACCAAGCCACCTGCGAGCGCGTCATGGTAAGCTGCAAGCGTTGCCCCGCCTTCGGGACACAGCAACAAGCCATCGAGCTTTGCCGTCTGCAACACCGCATGTTCAATCTGCTCGTCATTTACAGCCATTGCTATGCCGCCGCTTTCGCGGACTGCGCGTAATATCAGGAAATCGCCAACGGCCTTGGGAACGCGAATTCCTGCGGCCACAGTGTGCGCATTCTCCCAGCGCTCCGCATGTTCTACTCCATCATCGAACGCTTTGACGATCGGCGCGCATCCTGTAGCTTGCACAGCGAACATTTTTGGACGTTCTGGACCAATCCAACCAAGCTCTTCGAGTTCGTTGAAAGCTTTCCACATTCCGATGAGGCCAGTTCCGCCTCCGGTTGGATAGAAGATTGCTTTGGGTAGCTTCCAACCAAGCTGCGCGGCAAGCTCCAGACCCATCGTTTTCTTACCCTCAATCCGATAAGGCTCCTTCAAGGTCGAAAAATCGAACCAGTGCCCCTGGGCTGCCCCTTGGCCTACAATCGCGCCACATTCATCAATCAAGCCGTTGACGCGCCATACTCGGGCACCCTGCAAGGCAATCTCGCGAACATTAATTTCCGGCGTATCTTCAGGACACAGAACGATGGTCTCAATGCCACATCGCGTCGCATATGCGGCCAGAGCTGCGCCGGCATTGCCGTTGGTTGGCATGGCAATGCGCTTAAGTCCAAGCGCTTTTGCCATTGACACCGCCATTACCAATCCACGTGCTTTGAACGAGCCTGTCGGCAATCGTCCTTCATCCTTGACCAGAACGTTTGCGCCGCCTGATTTGGGTATAGGTACAAGCGGCGTTTCGATTTCACCGAGGCTAACGATGTCTTCGGCGTTCCTTACCGGCAGCAATTCTCTCCAACGCCATAGATCAGTTTCACGACCTTCCAGCTCGGATCGCGACAGATGTTCTCGAACAGCGTTCAGATCGTACCGCACGAGCAATGGGCGTCCGGCACGTGACAGACCATGGATTTGATCTGCTGGATATATCTCACCCGTAATCGAGCATTCCAAGTGCGTCACAAACGACCTTCGGGATGCCGTGATATTGTCTGAAATTTCCATAAAGGTCTTCGTTCCCGCGTTGGCGATGTTACAAGAACAAGTGAGCCGAACCTGCTTTCAGGTCAACTCTTTCATCTCACAAAATATGCGCCAGACTTACTAGCAAAAAATGGAGCACAAGCAGCAAACTCAGCGTGATTTTGCGTGTTAGGATAACTGAAGCTATAAGTTGCGCAACTCCATCTCACCAATCTAAGTTATTGAAAAATATGGTTCCGTCTACGCAACTCGAACATACGCCCGCGCATAAACTAATCTGGCCGTCGCAAATATTGCATCAGTTTCGTGGGCGAGCCGTTTTAGGGATGCTGCCGGAGAATTTTGGGCGTTGACAGTTGGTGCCGCGACTACGAAAAACGCTGCCAAATAATTCTATTGCCAGTCGCTGCTTTCAGTTGCCTCTCTATCCTGCCAGATGTCCTCGGCGGCAATGATCCGACTTATTTGGCCCGCGCGGCAATCCAGTCGTCCACCCGGCGTTCGAGGATCGATAGCGGCTGCGAACCAGACGCGATGAGGAGATCATGGAAACCCCTAATGTCGAATTTGTTACCCAGCGCCTCCTCGGCTCTTTTACGCTCTTCCATAATCTTGATCATGCCAAGCTTGTATCCCGTTGCCTGTCCAGGCAGGGTGATGTAGCGACGTACTTCAGAGCGCGAACGTTCGATGGGCTGACGACCTGTCGTATTCATATATTTCACCGCTTCATCTTCGGTCCATCCAAGCGCATGAATACCGGTATCTGTTACGAGGCGCGCCGCGCGGAACAATTCAGCATCCAGTCGCATAAAATCAGCCGCGACGTCAGGAAACGCATTCATCTCCTTGCACAACGCTTCAGCGTAAAGTCCCCAGCCTTCGCCAAATGCTACGTAACCCGTCACGGAACGAAACTTTGGCCCACCGCTTTGCCGGACCTGAATGTCGCCTTGAGTATTATGGCCTGGAACGGCCTCGTGACACATCAGCGTATAAAGTGCCGCTGGGTCACCCGTATTTCCGACAAGGTGGACATATGTGCGAGCAGGACGAACGCCATCGGGGCTTGGCGCTGACGCGTGCGCTGCACCACCAGCAACTTCGCTAAAAGCAGGCTCTCGAACAACCTCGATCCGGTATGCTGGCAACATACCAAAATATGCCGGAAGCAGAATTCGAGTTTTGGCCACAAACGCATTGGCGTTGGCGAGATATTCAGCACGCGAGGCTTCGTCATGAGGCCTCGGCGGGAAGAGCTTTGCGCGTTCGGCATAGAAGGCGCTTCGGTCCTTGAATCCAGCCTCTTGCGCCAAAGCATCCTGCTCAGCTTCGATCCGAGCCACCTCTTGAAGTCCGATTGTGTGAATCTGATCTGCGCTATAGTTCGTCGTCGTATTCAGTTTAAGTTCGTTCGCATAATACGCCGCACCGCCGGGTAGCGAAATTGCCCCGACGCGACCGCTCGGTGCATCCGGCAAGCTTGCCTTTGCCCATTCGATTACCCGACCATAGGCAGGTTTTAACGCCAATAAGGCGGCGCGTGCTTCGGCAAGCAGCATGTCGGCCTCTTTGCGCTGCAGTTTGCCTATCGTGACGAGAGCTTCAGTCTTGGCCTTCACGTCTGCCCACAATGCAGCATCGGTGCCTTCGTTAAAAGGAGCACCGCTGGTTAGCTTTTCGCTGCCTGCGATCACCGTCTCGATCTGAAATTTCGGCGACCGAATTCCGGCTCGCTCGCTGGCTTTGCTTCGGTCGATTGCGACATCGAGCACAGCCGGCATTCCGCGCAGCCGAGCGATATAATTCTTCAAGTCGATGACATCTGCAACGCCGTGCGTATTGACCAAGAAATCGGCCAGTTGGCTATGAGCCGAATATAGTCGAGAATAAAAAGGTGGCCGATACACCCGGCTTGCTTCGGCAATGACTGCCCGATCAGCCTCGAGTGCCCAGATGTCGAAATTTACCCGCGCTTCGGGTGAGAGGGCGTTGCGATCAAAACTCGCCTTCATTCGGGCGACACTTGCGTTGCGCCAAGCGACTTGATCTGTTGCAGCCTTATCGCTGATGTCGTTCCACCGATCTCCACCTTCTTTAATACCCAGGCGTGTGGCAACCTGCGGCTGTTGCTTGAGATACTCGTTGAATTCCGCGTCTAGAAATGCGGTTAAACGAACAGCCTCCGTTTCAGTAACTGCCGCCACCGTAAGCTTTTGCGCACGCGCAGGGCTAACTGACAACAGTGATACCGCGATTGCAGTCATGACACAGGCGTTCAAAATGATTTTCATGTTATCTCCGCAGATGGATGGCAAAGGCAATGGTTCTGATGTGTAATGAGAAGCCTACTCAGCTTACCGACTGTCAGCCATTGCCAACAGCATCAGCAATCCAGTGGACATGCCTTTCACGCTTTGGCCTTTTTCCACATCTATCCATTCATCGAGTGAATGCGCGCGGCCGCCGCTCCCGCCTGATCCGATGGTCAAGGCTGGTATCCCCAAGCTCATGGGGAGATTGGCATCGGTGGATGAGGACACCAATTTTGGTTTTAATCCATTTGCACGTATAGCAGCGGTTGCAATTTGCGTGATGGCCGTATTTTCAGCCGTGATTCCAGCGGGACGATCGCCTATAAGCTTGGTTTCGGCATCAATCTTACCCTCACTTATCGAGCGGGCAGCATTCTCGGCATTCGTGCTTTCCTGCACGATAGAAAGGAAACGTTGTTCGACTTTGTTAAGTTCTGCAAGGCTTTCAGAGCGGAAATCAAACTCCATGAACACTTCGTTTGGAATGGAGTTAACAGACGTTCCGCCGCCCGTGACCGACGCAGCGTAAGTTGTCTTGGGCGAACCAGGAACAGTTGTTTTGTACAACTCGGTAACGGTTTGGCTCATGGCCACCATGGGATTTACAAGGCCGAAAGCACCGTAGCTGTGGCCGCCAGGCCCTTTATAGGTAATCCGATACCGCCGTGAACCCACACCACCGTTGACCACACGTTCCGGATCAGTTCCATCCATAGACAAAAATGCCTTCACCCTATCCTTGTATTTACCTTTTGTCAGAAGATACCGCACGCCGCGCAAATCGCCGGGGCCTTCCTCGCCAACATTTCCAACGAACAATATGTCGGTGCGCGGACGGAATTTCTTGTCCTTCATGGTACGTGCATAAGCGACAATGACGGCAAGGCTTCGGGTATCGTCGCCGATACCCGGCGCATATAGTTTGCTTCCTTCACGGCGCACCTTCAGCGGCGTTCCTTCGGGAAATACCGTATCCAGATGGGCGGCAAGGGCAATCAATGGGCTGCCTACAGGCCCCGATCCGCGATAAAGACCCGTCGCATTTCCTTCAGCATCAATCTCGACTTCCTGAAGGCCCGCAGCCAGCAGCATATCCCGATATGCCTTTGCACGCTCTGCCTCCTTGAACGGCGGAGCCGAGATTTCAACAAGCTTGATGATATCGTCAACGATGCGGTCATGTTCGCTATCAAGTTGTTTGACCATGGCGATATAGTTCGCACTTTTTGCGACCCGTTGCACCGCTTCGTCGCTTTTCGCTGGCGTCACAGTCGACGCTAAGGAGGCAATCATTATCAAGCCTGCGGTCAACTGCATATGCGACATCCTTATTTTTGGTTTTCAACAGTAACTTTTGCGAGCGCCGGTCGCTGAAAGCAAGCCTCTTGCAGATATTCGCTGGGCATGATTGGCCGCTATTTGCTGTCGTTAGTCACCGTCGGCTTCTCCAGGACTGGAAACTGAATACCAAGCTGGTCGAGGTAGGTCGGGTATCGCACCGGGTCATAATAATATTTGCTGAGCTCAGGCTTGTAGCGGGCCATGATCTCCGCATTGATTTCAATCGCGGGTTTGTCGGTCGAGCTAATCATCGGCAGATACTTCTGCGTCTTGGTTTGGATGTTTGTGA
>JANPAM010000371.1:0-3214 GCA_031429915.1 Sphingomonadales bacterium
ATAGCATCCAGCCGCGTTGACAACGATCTCGGCGCGCACGGTTCCCTTGTCAGTGATGACATCCCATTCGCCGCTCGGCACCTGCGCCAAACCCGTAACCAGCGTCTGGCGAACAATTTTCGCGCCCATATTCTTCGCGCCAATTGCCATTGCATTGCACAGCCCAGACGGATCGGCATGGCCATCGCTCGTTGTCCGTGCACCAGCAATCACGCCGTCGAGCGTCATGAACGGGTTGTGGCGCAGGATTTCTTCAGGCGGGATAACCTCCATATCGAACCCGATGATTTTTGACATGCCGAGCACATATTGGAACCAGTCCAGCTCACGGTCGTTGGTCGCAAGGCGAATGCCACCCGATTTATGCCAGCTGACATATTGCCCCGTCAGCCCCTCCAGACGGGGATACAGATCATTACTATACGCATGTATCTTGGCGAGATTATAACTTCCGGTAATGCTCGGGCATTGTCCGGCTGCGTGCCAAGTCGAGCCCGAGGTCAGCTCGTCTTTCTCAATCAACAGGCAATCGGTCCAGCCGAGTTCGGCGAGATGGTAGAGCAACGAAGCCCCCATTATGCCGCCGCCAATAATGACCACCCGCGCCGATGTTTGCATGAAAACCCTGCTCCTCAGGATCGAACCTTACGGCGGGTTTAAGGTCAGGCACAAATGGGGAATATGACTTGATTGGTTAAAAAAATTTTTGGATCGCAGTCACCTTTGCCCTTAAAGAAGGCCGCGTTAATTCACAAATTGAAGGTTCGGCTATGAGGGTTGCGTTGGTTACAGGTGCTGCACAAGGCGTTGGCTTTGCGACGGCGAAGCTGTTTGCCGAAACCGGATATCATGTTGTCATGACGGATTTGCAGCCGCTCGATACGCAAGTTGAAACATTGGCGATACATGGTGGAAGCGTTTCCGCGTTATCCGGTGATATTTCATCAGAAGCATTTGTCGTCGAACTGGCCGAGAAAATCGAGCGGGAGCACACCGCAGTGGACGTGCTTGTTAATAATGCCGGTATCAGCCTGATATGCCCCGCCGAAGAAACAAGTATTGAGCAATGGCAGCGAGTTATAAGCATCAACCTGACCGCACCGTTTCTGCTATGCCGCGAACTCGGCAAGCAGATGCTTGCGCGGAGACGCGGTAATATTGTCAATGTCGCCTCGATTGCCGGCCTTCACGGTGTAATCGACCGTTCGGCCTATAACGCTTCAAAGCACGGGTTGGTTGGTCTGACGCGAACACTTGCTGCGGAATGGGGCGGTCGCGGTGTGCGCGTAAACGCCGTTTGCCCTGGCTGGATTAAGACCGAGATGGACGAAGCCGATCAGGGACTAGGCGCTTATTCGGATGAGGATATTGTAAACCGGGTGCCGATGGCTCGATTTGCCAAACCGGAAGATGTTGCCAAAGCGATTGCATTCCTTGCGCATGAAGACAGTTTTATCAATGGCGCTAGCTTACCCGTCGATGGCGGATGGATCGCCGATGTCAGCTGGGATGCCCTGCGTTTGAAAAAGCGGTGATCCATGAAGGGTAATCTTGCGGCGGCAGGCGCTTAAAATAGCGTTGCTCCGTACAGTCACCGCAAAGTCACACATCTGACCTATGCCAGCTAAGTCTGAAATGCTGTCCCGACTTTAAAGCGAAACCCGATGACGACTATTTCCATTTCGATTCCAAAGGTAGATTTGCAGGCGTATTTCCTTTGCACCATACGGATTTTGTGCATTGCAATACCGCTCGCCGTGCTGCTGCCGCTTCACCTGATCTGGCATTTGCTGAAACAGCCATCGCCTTGGGCCATGCTTTTCCTTCGTATCGCAGCCCGCGTTCTGGGCGCTAAGGTGAAGACATTCGGCAATCCGCTTCGCAGGGATGTGTTTTTTGTAGCCAATCACCTTTCGTGGCACGACATTCCGATATTGGCGGGAATTACCGGCACCGCTTTCGTTGCGCAGGACGGCGTTCGCGATTGGCCGGTCATCGGCTGGTTGGCAAAGCTCAACCGAACCATTTTCATCAGCCGAACCGAAAAGAGCAATGTCGCCACCCAAGTTGCCGAACTGCGCGATGCGATTGCCGAAAACTGGTCGGTGACGCTGTTTCCCGAAGGCACGACTTCGGATGGTCGCGGGCTATTGCCGTTCAAGCAATCGTTGTTTGCGACATTGGCCCCGCCGCCCAAGCCGATGATGGTCCAGCCAGTGCTAATCGACTTTGGCAAGGTCGGACCGGATATTGCATGGCTCGGCGAAGAGACCGGCTGGGAGAGCGCATGGCGCGCGTTCACAAGGCCCGGCAGTTATGATGTCGGCGTTCACTTTCTCGAGCCGTTCAATCCCGGCGAGCTTGCCGACCGCAAAGTGGTTTGCGCACTTGCAAGGTCGAGACTGGCCAATGCTTTGTCAGGGACACTCGGGTTCCACGTCACCTAAATACCGACCAGCTCCAGATTCATGCGGCAAAATAATTCACCCGATTAGCCAAATTTTTCAATTGTAGCGATGCACAGGCGGCGCTTTAACTCGACGCTGACTGCAAGGGACTTAGTTTGGCATTATCATGAAAATCGGATTTATCGGCCTTGGCAATGTTGGCGGAAAACTGGCGGGAAGCCTGATCCGCAACGGACATGACGTGACCGTCCGCGACCTCGACGATGCGCTCGTTGCCGAATATGTCGAGCGTGGTGCCAAATCCGCAGCATCTCCCAGAGAACTCGGAGAAGCGGTCGATTTGATCGTCACCTGCCTACCCTCACCCGCTGCAAGTTCTACGGTGGCGGAGGGAGATGACGGATTTTTACAAGTTCTGCGCCCCGGGCAGGTCTGGCTCGAAATGAGCACAACCGATTATAGCGAAATCATCCGCCTTGGTGCCTTGGTCGAGGCGCGCGGCGCGATGTTCATGGAATGCCCGGTTTCGGGCGGATGCCACCGCGCCGACACCGGCAACATCGCGATTTTTGCGGGCGGCCCGCGCGCTGCGTTTGAATTTGTGCTGCCAGTTCTTACGACGATGGGTCGGCGGATTTTGCACACTGGCGATTTGGGGACCGCGTCGCAGCTTAAGGTGATGACCAATTATCTGTGCACCGTGCACCTTGTTGCGCTCGCCGAGGCGCTGACCACGTGCAAAGCAATTGGATTGGACATGAACACCACCTACGAGGCGATCAGGATTTCATCGGGCAACAGCTTTG
>JANPAM010000372.1:0-1623 GCA_031429915.1 Sphingomonadales bacterium
CGGCGGGCATTCTGTTCGGGACGGAACAAAGCCATGCCGCCGTCGACAAGGCGGTATGCCTTCATCCCTTCAAAAATTTCCTGCGCATAATGCAGCACTGCGGTCGCCGGATCGAGCGACAGCGGACCACGCGGTCCTACCTTGGCGTCATGCCAGCCATCGGTCTCGTTGTAACGGATGGTCACCATATGGTCGGTGAAAACGCGACCAAAGCCAGGGTCGGCGAGCAATTCGGCACGGTGCGCCGGATCGACCGGGTTGGGGTTCGCTTGAAACGGAAATGCGTCGGTCGTCATCGTCATGCTCACCACAGGAAAGGGTTGCGCTGTCCTATGGCCTGCGCCAAGATACGTCAATATGGCTGTCCCTTCTCCCACCGCGTCTCCCCGGCCAAGCGATAATATGACGCCGGCCGCTTCACCGTTGTTCCTGCGTGAGCACGAAGTGCGGCGCGGGGTCGAGTTGCTGTTCTTTGGCTACACCAGACTGACCAGGTCGATTGACGAAGGATTGGCAGAGCACGGGCTGGGCAGGGCGCATCACCGGGCGCTGTATTTCATCGCGCGTCAGCCCGACCTGACGATCAGTGCATTGCTGAAAATACTGGCGATTACCAAACAGTCGCTAGGCCGGGTGCTAACCGATCTTGCAGAGCGCGGGCTTCTCGAAACGCGTGCCGGTTTGGTAGACCGGCGCCAGAAGCTTCTTCGCTTGACAACTGCGGGTGCAGAATTTGAAGCGCAATTGTTTGACGCGTTGCGAAGCAATTTGGCGCTGGCTTATGGTGCGGCAGGGCAGGAGTCGGTAACAGGTTTCTGGCGGGTGCTCGAAGGGCTGATCCCGCCCGGCGACCGGGCAATGGTCGCAGCGTTGCAAAAGGATATCCGATGAGCGAGGTCCTTCTCCGGTTGGAGGCGTTGATAGCCGAACGGCGCGAAGCATCGCCGGAAAGCAGCTATGTCGCGTCGTTGTTTGCCAAGGGCCGCGAGAAAATCGCGCAAAAAGTGGGTGAGGAGGCAACCGAGACAGTTATTGCTGCACTGTCTGGCAAACCTGCCGATCTCACCGCCGAGGCAGCGGATTTGCTTTTTCACCTGATGATTCTGCTCGCGGACGGCGGGTTGTCGATCGACGACGTACTGCGCGAAATACAGCGCCGCGAGGGTGTCTCTGGGTTAGAAGAAAAGGCATCGCGCCCGAAATGACGCTCCGTATCGGCATATTGGGTGCTTCGCGGGTTGCGACATATGCAATAATTGCGGCCGCCCAAGATGTCGACGGCGTGGAGGTGATTGCAGTAGCCGCCCGCGACCCCGAGCGCGCCAAAGTGTATGCTTCGAAATACGGAATTCCAAAAACCTACCCCGATTATCGCACGCTTATAGAAGCCAACGACGTTGACGCCGTCTACAACGCTTTGCCTCCCAACCTCCATGCGGTATGGTCGATTGCCGCGGCGGAGGCTGGAAAACCGGTGTTATGCGAGAAGCCTTTCGCGCTCGACGTCACCGATGTCGAAGCAATGCTTGCTGCCGAAGCCCGGACCGGAAAGCTGATCATGGAGGCGCAGCACACTTATTATCATCCACGCCATGCCCGCATCCGGGAGATTGTGCAGAGCGG
>JANPAM010000373.1:0-2734 GCA_031429915.1 Sphingomonadales bacterium
TTGGCCTGCCGGATCATAACTCAGCCACAACCATGCACCAAGGAGCAGGTTGAACAACGTCGCGGTGAGCGCAATTATGCGCGCTAACTCGGCGCGGATGAACAGACATGCAATGGCCGCGAGCATCGGCACCGCGAGCATGATCGACAGGATCGGGAGTTCACTCGCGTTCATTATGCCCGCACCATCATCCAGCTGACCGCCGCGACCAGACCGAGAAGCATCACCAGCGCGTAGCTATACAAATATCCGCTCTGCATTTTGACCGCCATTCGGCTGCCAAAACCGACCACTGCTGCCGATCCATTCGGTCCGAAACGGTCGATGATGCCGACATCGCCCCGCTGCCAGAATAGCCGTCCAAACCAGAACGCAGGCCGGATGAAGATCACATTGTACAGCTCGTCGAAATACCATTTGTTGAGGAAAAAGCGGTAGATCGGTGCGAACATTGCCGCCAGACGCTGCGGAGCGTCTTCCGAACGCTGGTACATCATATAGGCCGTGCCCAACCCGATTAGCATCGCGACAGTGGACGACAGCTTCACCCACATCGGCACTTCGTGCATTTCGTGCATCAGATGCTCGTTGAAATACAGCGTGCTATTCGCCCAGAATTCCTTGCCGGTTTCGGCCTCGATAAAGCCGTTGTGGAACAGCAGGCCGGCGAACACCGCACCGATTGCAAGCACGCCAAGTGGCACCAGCATCGACAGAGGGCTCTCATGTGGGTGATAGCCGCCGGTGCTGTCTTCTGCGGTCTCAGGCGTTTTGTGGACGCTGTGCTGGATATGCTCGCTCTCGATCCAGCGCGCTTTACCAAAGAAGGTCAGGAACATCAGTCGCCAGCTGTAGAAACTGGTCAATAGCGCGGCCAGCACGCCAATCGCAAAGCCGTACATATGATAGGTCGAACCACTCGCAAACGCGCTCTCGATAATCGCGTCCTTAGAATAGAAACCGGCAAAACCGCCAACGCCGACTATACCAACGCCAGTAATAGCCAGCGTCCCCGCCATCATCGCCCAGAAGGTCAGCGGGATATGTTTCCGCAACGCGCCGTAATAGCGCATGTCCTGCTCATGGTGCATTGCATGGATCACCGAACCAGCGCCAAGGAACAGCAAAGCTTTGAAAAAGGCGTGGGTGAACAGGTGGAACATCGCGACGCCGTAAGCCCCGCTGCCAGCTGCGAAGAACATGTAACCCAGTTGCGAGCAGGTTGAGTAGGCGATCACTCGTTTGATGTCGTTTTGCACCAGACCGACGGTTGCCGCAAATATCGCGGTGGTTGCACCCACAATGGTAACAACGTTGAGCGCAAACTGGCTAGTTTCGAACAAAGGCGACAGGCGGCAGACCATGAAGACGCCTGCGGTAACCATCGTCGCGGCGTGGATCAAAGCGGACACTGGCGTCGGCCCCTCCATCGCGTCGGGCAACCATGTGTGAAGACCGAGTTGCGCCGATTTACCCATAGCGCCAATGAAGAGCAGCACGCAGAGCAGGCTCATCGTATCGACACGGTAGCCAAGGAAACCGATGCTCGATCCTACTTTGTCTGGCGCGGCGGCTAGTATTTCGGGGATCGAAACTGTTCCGAACAGCCAGAACACGCCAAAAATACCGAGCATAAAGCCGAGATCGCCGACGCGGTTGACTACGAACGCCTTGATTGCGGCGGCATTGGCGCTCGGTTTCTTGTACCAGAAACCGATGAGCAGATAGGAGGCAAGGCCGACGCCTTCCCATCCAAAGAACATTTGAACCAAGTTATTTGCCGTTACGAGCATCAACATCGCAAAGGTAAACAGCGACAAATATGCGAAGAAACGGGGCTGGTCGGGGTCTTTCTCCATATAGCCCCAGCTATACAGGTGGACGAGCGCGGACACGGTGGTGACGACCACGAGCATGACTGCGGTCAGGCTATCGACGCGCAGTTCCCAATCGAACTTCAGCGTGCCTGACTGCACCCATGTCATTACCGGTTCGACATAGGCTTTTTCTTCGCCGGTCAGGAAACTAATGAAGATTGGCCAGCTCAGCAAGCATGCGGTGAACAGGCCAACAGTGGTAATCGTCTTCGCCGCAAGCGCGCCAATGAAGCGCTGGCCAAGGCCCGCGACAATCGCTGCCAAAAGCGGCAGAAAGACGATGATATGGATTGATGTCACTGGATGCTCACCCCTTCATCCGGTTGGCATCATCGACGGCAATCGTGCCGCGACCGCGGAAATATATAACGAGAATAGCAAGCCCGATAGCCGCCTCGCTTGCCGCCACGGTCAGCACGAACATTGCGAAAATCTGACCCGTAAGATCGCCCAAAAAGGCGCTGAACGCGACCAGATTGATGTTCACCGCCAGCAAGATGAGCTCAATCGCCATCAGGATGATGATCACATTCTTGCGGTTCAGGAAAATTCCAAGCACACCCATCACGAACAGGATGGAGCTGACAACAAGATAATGTTCGATACCGATCATGATACGCAACGTCCCCATTTTCCTTCTTCGTCATGCTGAACTTGTTTCAGCATCCATCGTGCAACATGACCGGAGCTTGAGAGGCGAAATGGACCCTGAAACAAGTTCAGGGTGACGGTGCGGGCGGAATACAGGTCGCGCATCACAACTCGACCCCCTGCCCAACCGGTTGGTTCACATTGCGCGTTGCGTCTTGTGGACGCCGCATGTTCTGGCGAGTGATGTTCTGCGCCTTGGCGCTGTG
>JANPAM010000374.1:0-2753 GCA_031429915.1 Sphingomonadales bacterium
GCCGCTTGCTTGAGCGCGCTGCGAAGATGAGCGACGCCAATGGCGGTGGATCCTTGACCGCACTGCCGATCATCGAAACCCAGGCAGGCGACGTTTCGGCTTACATTCCAACCAACGTGATTTCGATCACCGACGGTCAGATCTTCCTTGAAACCGACCTTTTCTATCAGGGCGTCCGTCCAGCGATTAACGTGGGTCTGTCGGTTAGCCGCGTTGGTTCGGCGGCTCAGACCAAAGCGATGAAGAAGGTTTCGGGCTCGATCAAGCTCGAGCTGGCGCAATACCGCGAAATGGCGGCGTTCGCTCAGTTCGGTTCGGACCTCGATGCCTCGACGCAGAAGCTGCTGAACCGCGGTGCGCGTTTGACCGAGTTGCTGAAGCAAAAGCAATTTGCGCCTTTGCCTTTCGAAGAACAGACCTGCTCGATCTTCGCTGGCACCAACGGCTATCTCGACGGCATTCCGGCGACCGACGTAACGCGTTACGAAGAAGGCATGCTTGCCGATCTCCGCGCCAATCACGCCGACATCCTGAAGGGCATTCGCGAAAGCCGCGACTTCAGCGACGACAGCAAGAAGGCGCTGATGGCCGCACTCGACAAGTTCACGAAAAACTTCGCGTAAACGGAAACCCAAATGGCGAGCCTCAAGGCCCTCAAAATGCGGATCAACTCGGTCAAGTCGACCCAGAAGATCACAAAGGCGATGAAGATGGTCGCCGCTGCCAAACTGCGTCGTGCGCAGGAAGCAGCCGAAGCGTCGCGTCCTTATGCCGAACGGCTTGAGGCGGTGGTCGCGAGCATCGCGTCGAAGGTGACCGTCGGTCCGCAATCGCCAAGGCTGCTCGCTGGCACTGGCAAGGATCAGGTTCATCTGCTGGTCGTTGCGACCTCGGACAAAGGCTTGGCCGGTGCGTTTAATACCAATATTGTGCGGTTAGCGCGCAAGAAAGCCGAAGAGCTTCGCGCTGCTGGCAAGACCGTCAAGTTCTACACCATCGGCAAGAAGGGTAAGGACCAATTGGGCCGGACCTATCGCAGCGATATCATCAATTCGATTGAACCCGGCGATCTGGGCAAGCTGACCTTTGCCGACGTGCAGGGCTATGCCGAAGACTTGAACACGCGGTTTGAGGCTGGCGAGTTCGACGTTGCGCATTTGCTGTTCAGCAGGTTCGGTAGCGTGCTTAATCAGGTTCCAACCGCTATTCAGTTGATGCCGGTCGCAATTGCCGAAACCGGCGGCGCTGTTGGGGTTTCGGCATCGGTTGAATATGAACCCGACGAGGAAGAAATCCTCGCCGACCTGCTGCCGCGCAATGTCGCGGTCCAGTTGCTGCGTGCCAACCGCGAAAACGCGGCGTCGGAGCAAGGCTCGAAAATGACCGCAATGGACAACGCCACGCGTAACGCGGGCGAAATGATCAACAAGCTGACCATCCAGTATAACCGCACGCGTCAGGCGGCGATTACGACTGAACTCATCGAAATTATCGCAGGCGCAGAAGCGCTCTAAGCAGAACTGAAAGCAAGGAAGAAACACATGGCATCCGCTGCTCCCACCGAAGTCAAAGCCCCTCGCAAGCGCGCGACGAAGGCCCCTGCCCCGCAAGCTGGCTCGGGCGCGACTGTCGCTAACATGGCTGGTGCAACCGGCCGCATTTCGCAGGTCATCGGCGCTGTCGTCGACGTCAGCTTCACCGGACAACTGCCCGCCATTCTGAATGCGCTTGAAACCGAAAACAACGGCAACCGCCTTGTTCTCGAAGTAGCTCAGCATCTCGGCGAAAACACCGTCCGCACCATCGCAATGGACGCGACCGAAGGTCTGACCCGCGGTCAGCCAGTGCGCGACACCGGAAGCCAGATCCGCGTTCCAGTGGGTCCAATGACTCTCGGTCGAATTCTCAACGTCATCGGCGAGCCAATCGACGAGCGTGGTCCGGTCAATGCCGCGACTACTGCGCCGATCCATGCCGAGGCACCTCTTTTCGTCGACCAGTCGACCGAAACCAGCATTCTGGTCACCGGCATCAAGGTCATCGACCTGATCGCACCTTACGCAAAGGGCGGCAAGATCGGTCTGTTCGGCGGCGCTGGCGTTGGCAAGACCGTGCTTATTCAGGAACTGATCAACAACATCGCCAAGGGTCACGGCGGTACTTCGGTGTTCGCTGGCGTCGGTGAACGCACCCGCGAAGGTAACGACCTTTACCACGAATTCCTCGACGCCGGCGTTATCGCCAAGGACGCCGACGGCAACCCGACCCCCGAAGGATCGAAGGTTGCGCTGGTGTTTGGCCAGATGAACGAACCTCCCGGCGCGCGTGCGCGTGTGGCTCTGTCGGGTCTAACCATCGCCGAATATTTCCGCGACGTCGAAGGCCAGGACGTTTTGTTCTTCGTCGACAACATCTTCCGCTTCACGCAAGCCGGTTCCGAAGTGTCCGCACTTCTTGGCCGCATCCCTTCGGCTGTGGGCTATCAGCCCACGCTGGCGACCGACATGGGTCAGTTGCAGGAACGCATTACCTCGACCAACAAGGGTTCGATTACATCGGTGCAAGCCATTTACGTTCCCGCAGATGACTTGACCGACCCTGCGCCAGCCACGTCATTTGCCCATTTGGACGCAACGACCACGCTGAACCGTGCGATTTCCGAACTCGGCATCTATCCTGCCGTTGACCCGCTCGACTCGGTCAGCCGCGTGTTGACGCCAGCGGTTGTCGGGCAAGAGCATTACGACACCGCG
>JANPAM010000375.1:0-2143 GCA_031429915.1 Sphingomonadales bacterium
CACTGGCAACACCCGCCACTCATCGTGCTTATTCCGGTACTGGACCCAATATGACACTCGAAACCGTTTCGACCAACACAGCCTTTGGTGGCGTGCAGGGTGTCTACCGGCATTGTTCGACCTCGACCGGTACTGATATGACATTCTCGGTCTTCGTGCCGCCGCACGAACCGGGCGTGAAACTGCCGGTAGTGTGGTATCTGTCAGGCCTGACGTGCACTCACGCGAATGTGACCGACAAAGGCGAGTTCAGAAAAGCCTGCGCAGAGCTGGGGCTAATCTTCGTCGCGCCCGACACCAGCCCGCGCGGAGACGGCGTGCCCGATGACCCTGAAGCGGCTTATGATTTCGGGCTGGGCGCTGGCTTTTATGTCGACGCGACCGAGGAGCCGTTTGCGCAGCATTACCAGATGCGGAGCTATATCGAAGATGAGTTGCCTGCGTTGATCGCTGCGAACTTCCCTGCCGATATGTCAGCCCAAGGCATCATGGGTCACTCTATGGGTGGCCACGGCGCGCTGACGATGTCGCTACGTAACCCCGGACGGTTCAAATCGACATCGGCCTTCGCTCCGATTGTTTCACCGCTGAACTGCCCTTGGGGGCACAAAGCGCTGGGCGGATATCTCGGGGCCGATCAATCTGCCTGGGCCGAATATGATGCCTGCGCTTTAATCGCAGGCGGGGCCCGTCTGCCCGATCTGCTGGTCGACCAAGGCGACGTCGATAATTTCCTCGCCGACCAGTTGAAGACACATTTGTTGACCGAAGCGTGCGAGGCCGCTGGTCAAAAAGCGACCGTCCGGATGCAGCCCGGGTACGACCACAGTTATTACTTCATCTCGACCTTCATGGCCGAACATCTCGCATGGCATGCCGAGCGCTTAAAGGTTGGTTGAAAGCGGATGCTCTGGTGAACGCTTCACTCAATTCATAATTGCGGTATAGCAGCGACCTATGTTTCCAACCGACGGCCCTTATGTCTTGCTAGATGACGCACGGGCGTTGGGTTCGTCGCCAGCGCGACTATATTCCAAACCGGTTGAATGTTTGACCGCGCGCAACCTGGACGAAGTAGGCCCGCTGCTCGACGCGCTTCGCTTGGCCAAGTCGCGCGGACTCCATGCAGCAGGGTTTTTGTCTTATGATGCCGGGGCGGCATTGCTCCCGCATCTCGAAGCGCCTGCCGGAGCCTTGTTCGCCTGGTTCGGACTATTTGATAGTTATCAACAACTTGACACAGACGTTATGCCGTCATGCTTACCCGATCCGGCGGGGGCATGGCTTTCCGCGCTACGCCCGGAGATTACGCGAGATGACTATGCGAGGTCGTTTGCGGCGGTGCAGGAATATATTTCAGCGGGCGATATTTATCAGGCCAATCTGACGTTTCCGCTATCGGCCGATTATGCTGGCGACCCTCTGGCGCTTTATGCCGCACTTCGCCCACGCGCGGCGGCTGGCTATGGCGGAGTGATCTGGACGGGGGACCGGCATTATCTCTCATTTTCCCCCGAACTGTTTTTCGCGCTCAAAGGCGACCGAGTCACCACGAAGCCGATGAAGGGGACGGCGGAACGGCGCTCCGACCCATTAGCCGATGCAGCCGAAATCGAGACGTTGCGAACCGACCCCAAACAACGAGCCGAAAATCTGATGATTGTTGACTTGCTCCGCAACGATCTGTCGCAAGTGTGCAAGGCCGGATCGGTTTCGGTGCCCGAACTTTTCAGTGTTGAGAGCTACCCGACGGTCCACCAGATGACCTCGACAGTGACCGGATTGCTTCCCGAAGGAAGCGACGCGGTTGACATCATAAAGGCGCTTTACCCGTGCGGTTCCATCACCGGAGCGCCAAAAATCCGGGCAATGCAGATAATCGGGGAGGTCGAATCCGCGCCGCGCGGTATCTATTGCGGGTCGATCGGGCGAATCGATGCCAATGGCGATGCCGCATTCAATGTTGCTATCCGGACTTTTACCTTGTGTGAGAGTACGAAGACGGTCTCACTGGGTTTGGGCTCGGGCATTGTCGCTGACTCTAACGAAGCGGCGGAGTGGGCCGAATGTCTGGCTAAGGGGGATTTCTCGAAAGTGGATGGATACGGCTTTGATCTGATCGAGACGATGCGCTTCGATCCTG
>JANPAM010000376.1:0-3071 GCA_031429915.1 Sphingomonadales bacterium
GCGCGAGTGTCCGACATGATCCATCCCGCCATCCATCAAGAGGCCGCAACATTGTTCCCGCAGGGCTGGACCACGCTGCGTCCCTATCTTCGGACGATTAATGTCGCCTGATTACACTGGACCGAAACAAGGAGATCGATATGTTGACTATGATTGAACGCCGGCTTGAACCTAACGTACCAGTAAAGGCACTGATCGATCCTCTGTTCCGATTACTCACTAGTCTAATTTTCGTCATCGGCGGGTTAGGACATTTTCGCCAGCATGACATCATGCTTGAGCGGATGCAGGAATCTCCTTGGGCCAGCACCGTTAGTATGATCGGCGATCCTTCACTAATGCTTTGGCTATCAGGAATCGCCTTTGTTGTGGCAGGAACAACCTTAGCGTTAGGCTGGATGACCCGCTCTTCGGCGCTCATATTGTTCGCAACTTTGGTCCCTGTCACCATCGCCATTCATGTCGTACCAGACACATCGCATATCGGACCGTTGTTCAAGAACATCGCCATTTTGGGTGCGCTTCTATTTTTTTGGGCGCGTGGGCCGGGAGCCTTTGCTCTCGACAATCGAAGAAGTCAGTTAGGAGAAACCCCGTGATGAAGTTCTACATTGTGTCGTTGCTTGGCGTTCTTGCTCCAATCATGCCCGCTCATGCTACGCCCACCGAGGTCGTAGTTCGCGTTATAAGCCAGGATGCTAAATTTGTCGGGGACTCGATGGGCGGAGCCGAAGTCATTTTGCGCAATGCGGAAAGCGGCGACATACTGGCAAAGGGAGTTACCAGCGGCGGTACCGGAGATACCGATAAGATTATGGCGGCGAAGGGTCGCGCGCCAGCACGCGCATCGGACACCGCGGCGGCGTTCCGTACAACGATCGACATAAAAAGACCCTTACTAGTCCGCGTGGAGATCAAAGGGCCGCTCGGCTTTCCGAAAACAATGCAACGGGCGACGTCCGAGCGTTGGCTTGTACCTGGACAAAATGCGGGTGTCGGGGACGGATGGATCGTCGAGTTACCTGGGCTGGCCGTGAAACTGGTTGATCCAATGCCGCCCGCGTTCATTCGCGACGTGCCGCATTTGCTGACAGCCGAAGTCCAGTTGATGTGCGGATGCCCTATAACGCCCGGCGGTCTGTGGGATTCTGCAAACTATGAGGTTAGCGCCGAACTTCGCCAAAGCAGAAAGTTGCGTGAAGTCGTGCCGCTGCCATTTGCGACCTCTCCGGGTCGATTTGCAGTTACATGGACACCGAAAACTTCGGGCAAAGCCGACCTGATAATTATCGCCCGCAACCGCATTACCGGGAATACCGGCGTGCTGATAGAAAAGATACGGGTGAAATGATGCGTGTAAGGTCGGCAATCTATCCGATGGCGTCGGGGCATTGGCGATCGTCGGCGGTGTCATCCGCTGGGTACTGCTCTAAACGCGACGCCCGAGCCTGTACGGCGTTATGGGCGATAGACGCAACTGGAGGCTTAAGATGACTGGACAGATTGAAAGCAACCCGGAAGCACTGAAGGGTGAAGACTGGGCTGGTGAGATGGGTACCAAATGGCTCGCCAATCTCGCTCGGTTCGAAGCTATGATCGCCCCAATCGGCGAGGCTCTTTTGAAGCAGGCCGATTTTAAACTCGGCGAGCGAGTGCTCGATATCGGATGCGGTGGCGGCGGGACTACGATTGCCATTGCACAGGCGATTGCGCCTTCGGGAGAGGTCCTTGGTATCGATATTTCGCCCGACCTTACGCATGCCTCTACGCAGCGCGCCAGCGACGCTGGTGTCAGCAATATCCGGTTTACCTGCGCCGACGCGGCCAGCATCCCGCTCGCCGATGCGCCGTTTGACCGGCTCTTTTCGCGCTTTGGCAGCATGTTTTTTGCCGAACCGCACAAAGCCTTTGCAAATTTGCACAGCCTGCTGCGTCCCGGTGCACGGATTGATTTGGCTGTGTGGGGACCGCCGCGCGACAACTTGTGGATGATGGAAATGATGGGCGTCGTCCGACGTTTTGTCGACATACCCCCGGCAATTCCCCGCACGCCCGGCCCATTCGCGTTTGAAGATATCGACTACCTAAAAGAGGTGCTTGCGAGCGGCGGTTTCTCAAAACCCGAAATTTCACTTCACCAAGGACTGCAACCTATTGGCGGGTCGAATGTCGAGCCGCAAGAAGCGGCTTCCTTTGTGTTGTCATCAATGGCAGTGGGACGCGCCTTGGACGAACATGGCCCAGATATTAGGGCGGCGGCCGAGGCGGATCTGACTGAAATGTTCAAAAAGCATTATGTGGCAGGTCAAGGGGTCATGATGCAAGGCAAGGCGTGGCTAGTTTCGGCGAATGCTTAACGGCGGGTATGGAGTCCGTCGTCAGATATTTGAAACATGTCGCCGGAACCGACACACAGGATCGACTTAAATTCGATTGGAAGGACCTTGCAAGTCCTGCGATGGGTAGGGATCGCATCAGCTGTGCTTATCTTCATAGTCCGCCAAAACGGTACACTCGCGCGCAAGCGCGTCACAGCGTGTGCCCTTTCGCTAATTTTGATTATTATGCGTCATCTAGCCCCATCTCTGAAATATGGCGGCTCCGGTCGGCGGTGACAAAAATGACAAAAATTGTCCTGCGTCGGGGTTTCCAAGACCGTGCGTCGTAAGGCCCACTCCAGTGTCGCGATATAGCATATGCAACGGTGACCGACGATGCATCAACGTCTTGGGCAAGACCTTGTGGCGAAAATGGGTTGTGCAAAGCCTGCAACACCCAACCCCGGTATAGCTACGCTGATGTGCATAATCGTCCCGCGCATTTATATCTGCGCAATCACTTTTTCCAGCTTCGCCCGAATCTGAACCGCAGCCTGTTTAAGCGCCGGGTTGTCGATTGCTTCCATAGATGCAATGGGATCGATGGCCGCCACTTCGGTTTGTCCGCCACCGGCGTCTCGAACAACAACATTGCAGGGCAACATCGTACCGACCTTATTCTCGAGCTTGAGCGCTTCATACGCCAGAGCTGGGTTGCAGGCGCCCAAAATTCGATAACTGGGGAAATCGACG
>JANPAM010000377.1:0-2651 GCA_031429915.1 Sphingomonadales bacterium
GAAAATCTTGAGCAATGACTGCCGCGATGCGCCCATCGTTCGCAATATCGCAATATCGCGCGTTTTGGCCCTCACCAGCATGATGAGCGACGACAATATGTTAAACACTGCGACCAACACGATAATCGACAGCACCACAAACATCGCCACCCGCTCGACCGCCAGCGCCTCGAACAACGTCGCATTCATGGTTTTCCAGTCGACTACCAGACCCTTGTTTGCGATTTTCGGCAATAGCGGTCGCAAGATTTCGTTTACGCGGTCGGGGTCAGTCGTCTTGATTTCAATCATGCCGATCTGGTCACCCATCAGCATCAGCGATTGCGCATCCTCGATTGGCATGACGACAAACGCCTTGTCATAATCATAAACCCCGATTTCGAATATCGCCGCGACCTCATATGATATCTCTCGCGGCACTGTTCCGAACGGCGTCGTCCGGCCTTGCGGGTTGGTGATTGTCACCATCTGCCCGACTTGAAGCCCCAGATTTTGCGCGAGTCGCGATCCCATCGCGATACGCCCACTGCCAACACTAAGGCTATCCATACTACCAGCGACGGTTTTGCCTTTCAGCGTATCGTTTCGACGGATGTCCTTAATGCTCATCCCGCGCATCAGGATGACGTCATAACGACCGTTGTGAGTCGCCATCAAAGGCTGTTCGATAAGCGCGGTGGCATCGGTGATCCCGGGCGTTTTCTTGGTATCGGCCAATATCTGCTGCCAGTTATCGAGCCGCCCGCCATAGCCTTGGATTACCGCATGACCATTCAACCCCACTATCTTGTCGAATAATTCGGCCCTGAAACCGTTCATTACGCTCATCACGATAATGAGCGCGGCAACGCCGAGCGCGACCGCAATCAGACTGATGCTGGCGACCAGAAAGATGAACCCCTCGCCCTTTCCAGGCAAAAGATAGCGCTTTGCGACCATCCGTTCGTAACGCGACAGGATCATATCTGGAACAATCTGTGGGAGAAAATCATCTACGCGGCTAATAGATTGTGGCTAATTGGCTGGCAAGCATTGTTGCGTCTGTGCAACAGCATTTGAAAAAGCGTCGAAACGAAGCTGCTTCTGATTGCAATAAATATGTCATCAGACGATTAGTCTAATCGAATTCGTCGACCGCCAAGTGGCCGAGTGTTCAGGGGGAAAATTCAGACCCGCCGGTGGGGACCGGTAGAGGACTGACACTGCGCTAGCAAAGCTGCAATGCGAGACCGTCCGGATTATTCCGGGCGGTCTTGTTTTATACACCTCTTGCAATTTTGCGAGCCATTCCCACTTTCATGTCTGGAGCACCAACGGGCTTCAACAACCGGACGCTGCACTGGCGGGTCCGGCTACAAACCAGATTGCTTCACAAGGAGAATTTGTAATGCATCGTCTTGATTTCACCCCCTATCGCCGAAACACCGTTGGTTTCGACCGGCTGTTCGAGCTGCTCGAAAATTCGGGCCGCACGGCGCAAAACGAAAATTACCCACCGTTCAATATCGAGCGTACCGGCGAAAACGAATATAAGGTGACGGTTGCCGTCGCTGGCTTCAAATCCGAAGAGATTGAGATTACCGCCCAGCAAAACACGCTGATCGTTGCTGGAAGCAAGGATGTCGAAAGCAACGACAACCGCGATTTCCTTCACATGGGAATCGCCAGCCGCAATTTTGAACGCCGGTTCCAGCTCGCCGATCACATCCATGTGACCGCAGCCGACATGGCCGATGGTTTGTTGATCATCGAACTGGTTCGTGAAGTGCCAGAGGCTTTGAAGCCTCGTAAGATTGCAATTGGCAACCAAACCGCACCAACGGTGATCGAGCATGACGACACCAAGAAAAAAGGCGTCAAAGCTGCATAACTAAATATGTTCGGGGCGGCCGATTGCCCGACCGCCCCGGGCACATTGGTGCCCCTCACGCATCACCAGCCCGGGTCGCAAGTAGGCCGACAATGACAGACCCGCTTTCTATGTGACTGCCAGTTACAATAATTGTATAAAACAGACAAACAGCAGGATTTCTCGCTGTTCTGATTTAGACCAAGCGGCTCTGCTTCACAGCCGCTTCGATGAAGCTGGCGAACAAAGGATGCGGCGCAAACGGTCTGGATTTGAGTTCGGGGTGGAACTGTACGCCGATAAACCACGGGTGATCGGGTCGCTCGACAATCTCGGGTAGTGCGCCATCAGGCGACATTCCCGAAAAATTCAGCCCGCCAGCCTCCAAAGCGTCAACATAATGCGCATTCACCTCATACCGGTGGCGATGCCGTTCGGAAATCTCGTGTGCGCCGTAGATTGACGCCACATGGCTGTTTCCATCCAGTTTCGCATCATACGCGCCAAGCCGCATGGTCCCGCCTAGATCGCCGTCAACCTTGCGCTCTTGCAGCCCTTCCGCCGTCATCCACTCGGTGATGAGACCGACGATGGGCTCTTTGGTCTCGCCGAATTCAGTTGTTGAAGCGTCAGCGATACCTGCGGTGTTCCGCGCGCCTTCAATGCAGGCCATCTGCATCCCCAAGCAAATTCCGAAAAACGGGACACTTTGTTCACGGGCGAATTTCACGCTGGCGATTTTGCCTTCGGAACCGCGTTCGCCAAAGCCACCTGGGACAAGGATCGCATTCATCGGCTCGAG
>JANPAM010000378.1:0-3462 GCA_031429915.1 Sphingomonadales bacterium
CTGAAAGATGATCACGAACAAATCGACGCCGCGCTTGCGAAAGGTGCGGCAAAGGCACGCGAACTCGGCGCTCCAACATTGAAGGCTGCGTATGCGGCACTGGGTTTGCTGCGCTGAACTGCTTCGCAAAGCCGTTCAACCGAAGTTCACCCAATCAGTTCTAGTCTCGCTGCACTCGCTGTAGGATGGGCTGTGCCCTCCGCGATAGGAACTGACATGAAACATAAAGTCGTAACTTTTCTTGCGCCAATTGCTCTTCTAACCCTCGGTGCCTGCGCAACACCGTTCAATGCCGACGTATCGCGCTTTCAGGAACTGCCCGCGCCGCAGGGTCAGACCTTCGTCATAAGGGCGGCTGACGCGGCCGACGCCGGCGGGATTGAATTCAGTCAATATGCCGCTTTGGTGGCTGGCGAAATGATCGAGCTTGGATATGTGCCAGCGCAAGGCAGTTCGTCGGATATGACGGTGCTGCTCGACTACGGTGTCGATCAGGGCAAGGAACGGCAGATAGTTCGCCAAGATCCATTCTATGACCCATATTGGGGTTATGGCAACTTCTACCGTCCTTACATCGTTCGCACGCGACGCGGGCACCGGTATATCTCGGGCTATTACGATCCGTTCCTCTACAGCGGCTTCAACCGGGCATATGATGTTGATAGCTTTACCGTCTACACCAGCGGGCTTGATCTAAAGATCGACCGTAACTCGGACGGCAAGCGGCTGTTCGAAGGTAATGCCGAAGCGAAATCGCGGTCCAATAAGCTGCCTTATCTGGTGCCCAATCTGGTCGAAGCGATGTTCACCGGCTTTCCCGGAAACAGCGGCGAAACCGTCCGGATATCGGTTGCTCCTGAAGAGAAGCGGTAGTCGGGTGCCAGTTTAAATCCTCCCCGGAACGGGGAGGTGGCAGTCCGCAGGACTGACGGAGGGGTCCCACATCACCGCAAGCGCCAGCCTGCAAGGTGGGCCCCCTCCACCACCGCTTTGCGGCGGTCCCCCTCCCCGTTCCGGGGAGGATTGATCCAAGGCAGTTGCACCTCGCTCTAGTCGTCGCTGGGTGAGGGGGGATTTGTTAAACCCCGCAACCCAGTTCTGATTTACCAAAAGTCGCGGTTTCGCCGCGCGTGTCGGCAATGCCAGCATAAAGCTCGGTTGACGCAAAACCCCCATCCCTGCCGATTCGAAAACCCTTGCGGCGAAATACCTCGATCACTCTGGCCGCAGGCTCGGCAAAATAGACCGATTGCGATTCGTAATGTTGAGCAATGGCAGTGACTGTCAGGCCTTCGTAGCTGCGTTGTAGACGCTGAAAGGTGCTTCGCCCCTCAACCGCACCCATCGCCTTTTCGCGGGCTGCATCGTCAGGATATTCCCTGGCCTCAAGCGCGGCCCACTGAGCGCGAAGTTTGGCTCCGATTTTTTCAAACTCGGCGTCGATTTCGCCACCGAAGCGGCAGTTTGCCGGGTTGAACGATATGGTAACCGGCTTGCCGCCCATTCGCGCAATAATCGCTGCACCACCAGCGATATACCCCACGCCGCCGTTTTTCAGTTTGACCTCGATATAGTCGTTGGCCGTCAGACCCGCGAGCGTAAGCTTTGTGCCCGCGCTCACTCGGTCAATAAGCGAACTATTGCTATCAGGCTGCGACCAAATTTCAGTGGCAACGTCCGCCGCCCATATCTTGTCGCCGAGCGTTTTGGTCAGCACCGGGGGCTGAGTTTCCGACAAGTTGACCGTCGAGACAAAGCCCTTGCCTTCGGCAAGTTCCATCCAGTCGGTAACTCCGTCTTCGCCGAGCTTTACGACACCCGAAAGCGCGCTGCCGCGTGGCATCTTGCCGATAATGCTGCTTCCGACCGTAGTCGCCTTATCGCGGATATTGGCTTCGGTTATTGTGAACATCTGAACTGGTGCGGCTGTCACAGCCTCTGTTTTAACGGCCTCCGGCACCGGCTCGCCGCTGTCGTTGAGATCATCGCGGACAAAAAGAAAGAAATAGAGGAAGGCAATTAAAAGCAGCGTCAGCGCCCCGGCGCCGATCCACATCCAATTCAGTTCGTTTCTTTTCGGTTCTGTCACTTCAGTGGGCCCAAGCAACGGCGACGCTGCCGACGCCATTTCCGGTTCTCCCGCACGCATTCCGCTTCCGCATTTGGCGCAAAACAACGCGCCCGGCTCATTGGCCGCGCCGCAAGCTGTGCAGAATTTAATCATCGCTTATTCCTCGAATCTCACAAGATCGGGATAAGCGGTGGAAAGCGTGTTGAAAAGCAGTGATTAAGCCTCGAGCTGACGAAGCAGCGCGCGGACATCATTGTCCATGTCGCTGTCCTGAGCGCGCAGTCCTTCGACCAATCGCACTGCGTGGATTACCGTCGAGTGATCGCGCCCGCCAAACTTGCGGCCGATCTCCGGATAGCTGCGCGGTGTCATCACCTTTGCCAGATACATCGCGACCTGCCTTGGACGCACAACGGCACGAGCGCGGCGCTTCGACGACATTTCGCTTCTG
This sequence comes from Sphingomonadales bacterium, assembly GCA_031429915.1. Classification (GTDB taxonomy): domain Bacteria; phylum Pseudomonadota; class Alphaproteobacteria; order Sphingomonadales; family Sphingomonadaceae; genus Sphingorhabdus_B. The sequence continues at coordinate 2,523 of JANPAM010000378.1, forward strand.
TCGATGCGGTAATATTCGCACACCGCACGCTGGATTTCATCGATAGTAATCCGGCGGCGGCAGGCGCTAAGGATATCCTTTAACTGTTCTTCGGCAAGCGTGCGCGTGATCGGTTTGCCGGTCAGCTGAGCGTAAGCCAGCAGCTTGTTAAGCCCGCCTTCGAGTTCGCGGACATTGCGGCTGATCGTTCGTGCGAGAAATTCGATGACGTCCTCGCCGACCTGTGCCTCGGGCATATTCGCCAAACGCTGTTCGAGAATCAAGCGGCGCAATTCAAGATCGGCAGGCTGGATATCGGCCACCAGCCCCATCGAAAGCCGCGACAATATCCGCTGGTCGACGCCGTCGAGCGCTTGCGGCGCTCGGTCGGCGGCAACCACCAGCCGTTTGCCAGCACCAAGGATCGCGTCGATGGTGTGAAGGAATTCCTCCTGAGTCGAAACTTTGCCGATAATGAACTGGATATCGTCGATCAGCAGGACGTCGACTGCGCGCAGCCGGGCCTTGAACTCCATAACTTCCTTGCGCCGCATCGCGGTCACAAATTCCATCATGAATTTTTCGGCAGACATATAGATTATCTGCGCGTCAGGATTGACCTCTGCGTAAGCATGACCAATCGCGTGCATCAGGTGGGTCTTGCCCTGCCCCGTTGCGGCTTGCAGATAGAGCGGATTGAACAGGGGCTTTTCAACAGAAGCCACGCGCTCGGCAGCTGAGAGCGCCAACACATTTGTCTGCCCTTTAACAAAATTGGCAAAGGTCATCCGGGGGTCGAGCGCAGAACGTACTGGCAGAGCCTCGGCGATATGCTGTGCGGCTACGCGCTCGGTCACACCCGATGCTCGAAGCATTTCGACGCGCGCGGCACCCGGACGGGTGCGAATTTTCAGTTGTTTGACTCTACTGTTAGTGCTGCTCCACGCCAACCGCAAACGGT
>JANPAM010000379.1:0-2859 GCA_031429915.1 Sphingomonadales bacterium
CCTGCACGTCGGCAATGTGCGGGCTGCGTCCGCGGTAGTCGGTGACAAAGCCACCGGCTTCGCGCACGATAAGGCAGCCGGCGGCGGTATCCCAAAGCGCCAATCCGCTTTCCCAAAAACCGTCATACCGACCAGCGGCAAGCCATGCGAGGTCGAGACTGGCCGCGCCAAAACGGCGAATACCCGCGACTTCGGGTCCGATGGCGTTCATGACTTTGCCCCATTCTTCAAAGTCTCCGTGGCCTTTGTAGGGCGTGCCGGTCGCAATCAGCGCTTCGTTCAACTGACGCCGCGCCGAAACGCGAAGTCGCTTGTGGCCGAGATAAGCGCCCTTGCCGCGTTCCGCCCAAAAGCTTTCATCGGTGATCGGGTTATAAACGATCCCGGCAAAAATATCGCCCCAACCCGAACCGTCGGGTTTCGGATCCTGAACCGCGATTGAAATCGCAAAGTGGGGAATCCCGTGCAGGAAATTGGTGGTGCCATCCAGTGGATCGACAATGAAACGCGGCTTGCCCGGCGTTCCTTCAATCTCACCGGTTTCTTCCATCAAGAAACCCCAATCGGGCCGCGCATTTTCAAGCTCGTGGAAAATCGTGTCTTCGGACTTCTGATCAGCCTTCGAAACAAAATCCGCTGGACCCTTTTGCGAAACCTGCAAATGCTCGATTTCGCCAAAATCGCGGCGCAGCTTGCCACCCGCCTTGCGCGCGGCTTTCTCCATAACGGTCAACAGGCCGGTTAATGCTGGCATCAGTCGGCCTTCTTCACATATTCCCTGGCATAGACGTCGACCACAATCCGAGTGCCAGCGCCAATGAACGGCGGCACCATAACCCGGACACCATTGTCGAGGATTGCCGGTTTGTAGCTCGACGACGCGGTCTGGCCTTTGACAACCGCGTCGGCCTCGACGATCATCGCTTCGATCTGGTCGGGCAAGGCGACAGACAGAGCCTCGTCGTCATACATTTCCATAACGACATCCATGCCGTCCTGAAGGAATGCCGCCGCATCGCCAAGCAAGTCGCTCGGCAATGTCACCTGATCGTAAGTATCCTTGTCCATGAAAACGAGATTTTCACCCTCGGCATACAGGAACTGAAAATCCTTCTGGTCGAGGCGAACCTTCTCAACGCTTTCGGCAGACCGGAAACGAATGTTGTTTTTGCGGCCATCGCGCAGGTTCTTGAGTTCCACCTGCATATACGCGCCGCCCTTGCCAGGCTGGGTATGCGCGGTTTTCACGACTTTCCACAGCCCGGTTTCATATTCAAGGATATTACCCGGCTTGATTTCAACCGCGTTGATTTTCATGGGAGATCACTCGCTAACAAATGGAAAGAGCAAGCACGGCAAAGCGCGCTGTGTTGCGCGGCCTTTAGCGGTGGCAGCCCGATTAGGCAAGCAGGGCGTTGAATGCCTTTACGGCTTCTGCTGGGCCTTGTGGATGTTTCCAGACCGCGCTGCTCACCGCGATGAAATCTGCCCCGGCGTCGATGATCGGTTTGGCGTTTTCAGGAGTGATGCCACCAATCGCGACGCACGGAATTTCCATGACCCGCGCCCATTTCTCGACGGTGTCGAGTTCGGCAACATGCTCGACGTCTTTGGTCGTGGTTTGATGGAATGCACCAAAGGCAACATAGTCCGCGCCAGCCTCTGCCGCCTCCATCGCCAGATGACGGCTGTTATGACAGGTGACACCAATCTGGAACGCCTTGCCCAATTGTACCCGCGCATCAGCGACGTCGCCGTCGCCCTGCCCCAAATGAACGCCGTCAGCGTTCAATCGCTTTGCCAGCGCGACGCTGTCGTTGACGATAAACGCGACGTCATGCTTTGCACAGATTGCCTGTAGTGGCTCAGCCAAGGCAGCGGCCTCGTGCTGGTCCACGTCTTTCACACGGAACTGGAACGCAGCAACCGGCCCGGCAGTCAACGCTGCCTCAAGATGGGCAGGAAAATCGCCGCCGACATAGAGCGGCGAAATCAGATAAAGTTGGCAAGGTGGTGTAATCATGTCCGCGCCTTAGCGACAAGCCCCGGTTTCTGGAATAGCGTTCATCACTTGGTCAGCGATGACAAGGCAAGAGCGCGAAATGATGTTTAGAACTTTAGGCTGCGCAGTTCTCCTGATGGGCGGCTCCGCCTGCGCCACCATTCCGCCAGTCAAATCGGACGGCATTGACGTGGCGTTCGGACAGACGGCCTATGTCGATGGCCCGAAGATACGCCCGATCAAGCTAATTGAAGACAGCCGCTGCCCGATGAATGCACGTTGTGTATGGGCTGGCCGAGTCCGCATATCGGTTGGCTTCGTGAAATCAGACGGCGAACGCGAGGTTGAGCTGACACTGGGCGAGCCGGTATCAATCGCCGATGGCACTCTGACGTTGACCGCAGTCACTCCGTCCAAAATGGCGGGCGAAGGTCGCGCGCTTGCCCCAAGCGACTACCGCTTCAGCTTCCAGTTTGCCGGTGGGCTGTGATAAACCTCGCCCGGCAAACTGTCCGCCGCTCTCCAAATCTGTTCTAGCTAGCTGACGCCTGGTAGATATTCTCGATAGCGTTGCCCAATGATTGGTCAAATTCCTCGTCGCTCATCTGGTGGCGCAAATCTTGTAGCAGCGCGCGAGAGAAGCTGGCGATCATACCCTTGTTTTTGGCAAGCTCGGCACAGGCTTCGGGGCGGGCAAAGCCGCCGGACAATGCCACGACACGCAGCACGCGGGGGTGATCGACCAAAGGCGCATAGAGATTGGGTTCAACAGGAATCGAAAGTTTCAGCATCACCTTCTTGTCACCGGGCAACGCATCGAGTGCCTTAAGGAGTTCCTCCAGCAGGATCGCATCGCA
>JANPAM010000380.1:0-5767 GCA_031429915.1 Sphingomonadales bacterium
TCATCGACGGTTGCCCCGTCATCAGCTCGATGGCCATGGCTTGAGTCAAATCGGCCTTGGCTTCATCGGGCAGCTGTTTGAAAGTTGTGCCGGCCCGGTTCAGCATGGTTTCCCAGCCCTTGGCGTCGCACCATGTAGCAAGTTTGGCCACATCGGCTCCAGCTTTTTTGTAATCGTGAAAGGCATAAGCGATGCCATTTCCATCAAGCCAGCTCCGCGCCTTTTTGACCGTGTCACAATTGGGAATGCCATATAAAGTGATCGTCATGTCCAAATGGTCTCCGTTTCAAGCAGCGGATCACTCTTTGGCGAAGGATGCCGGTAGGGGCAAGACACGAAAAGGGCGGCGTATCGTTGCCGATACGCCGCCCCAATTATCGCAGTTTGCACTAATTAGTTGCGCATGAATTGTCCGCGAATTGCACCATTTGGGAAATCCGTGGTGGCGATCTGGATGAAATACGCACCCGGCGAATTTTCGAACGAATCCTCGCGCCATTCCGCACGAGCGATACAGTTTTTCCAGCCGCCTTCATTGGCTTGTTGCAATCGCAACACGACCGGACCGGTCATACCGCGAGCTCCACGATTGATTGTAATCGAGGTAATCGGGCCAAGGTTGCGAATTTCATTAACATCGTAGCAAACCTGATTGAGCTCATCGGCAACTGTCAATTCTGCCTTCGCATAACCATCGCTGTCACCGCGCGAGCTGACAACCTGCGCTGCATCAAGCGTGGCATATCGGGTTTCAGCAACCGCCTCGGCAACAGCTTCCTCGACCGTTGCGCAACCGCTCAGGCCAATTGGTGCCAACGCCGTTACGCAGCACATCAGGGCAAATTTCTTATAAGTCATCATATCAACCTCGCATTTGTGGTTCAAAAGCAACGGCTCACGGCCATTTTGTTTCTAATGCCTAACAAACGCCGGAATTGCGGTTTCGTTCCTTTTATCCGATCTGGCTGGTAGTGGTGACCATCGACCCCGCCAATGTGCTAAGCCGCTATCGCGGTGTCACGCCGCTCCCTTATTCGGGCAAACCAGAAACTTCTCGCCTGTGGCGCGCTTGTTATAAACGGCGGCGATATCGGGACGAAGCATTTCAGCGAGTGATACTTCGCGCGTGTAGTTGCTGGCGAAGGTCGTTTTCAGTTCGGATACTACTCGCGCCCGTAAACGCTGGCCACCTTCAGCGCCAATCTGCATCAGGAACGGCGTCAGCAGGAAGCCACTGACAGCCCAGGAAAACCCAAAATTGCGGTTGAGCAAAGTTGGTCCCATGTCCAACCCGCCGTAAATATAAACTTGTTTGAAGGTGTCCGAACCGTAGCGGCTGTATTCTTTCATCCGCTTGACCGCCGCCGCCTCTATGCACGTGAGTATCTGACCGGCCAGCTTGCCGCCGCCGATGGCATCGAACGCGATTGTGGCGCCGGTTTCAACGAGTGCTGCCGTCAGGCTGTCCATAAAGCCCGGCGCGGTCGAATCACAGATATGCGTCGCACCGATGCTGCGCAACAATTCGGCTTGCGCCTCGTTGCGGACGATGTTGACCAGCGGAATGCCGTCCTTAACGCAGATCTTGACCAGCATCCGGCCCAGGTTCGATGCGGCTGCGGTGTGGATCAGACCGGTGTGGTTTTCGCGCTTCATGACTTCGGTCATCGCAAGCGCGGTGAGCGGATTGACGAAGCATGACGCGCCTTCCGCCGCTGTCGTGCCTTCGGACAGGACCATGCAGTCACTGACTTTGACGCAGCGATATTGCGCATACATCGCGCCGCCGATGATGCCGACGGTTTTGCCTATCAGCGCCTGCGCCTCGGGTGATGAGCCAGCCGCAACAACCACGCCGCCGGCTTCGTTGCCAACCGGCATCGGTTGGTCGACTCGCGCCGCCATTGCTCGCATGACGGCCTCTGGCATTTGCGCGGTCAGCACTGGCCTGTCAGGCGTTCCGGACAATTTGGCACTGGCGATATCTGCGGGACCAAACAGCAGGCCGAGATCTGACGGGTTGATCGGGGTCGCATCGATGCGGACAAGGACTTCGTTTTCCTTCGGCTCGGGAACGGCGGCATCGATCAGCGAAACTTCAAGCTCACCCGATGATTTCAGCAAAGATACAAGTTGAAGGCCGGTTGCGGGGATATTGGTCATGGGTCGCTCCTGATGAGATGTTGCGATACCCGCTATCGCATCAGACCCCATCGCCAAAGCGAATTTTTGATTCAATCGGCTGACATATTCGCAGTTACCATCATTTATAATGCTCCCGCCGGTCGCCGAAATCGCGCACTCGTTTGCGCCACGTTTTATAGCTACCGGACTTCAAATTGCTTCGCATGATTGCCTTTATCTGATCCGGCGAAACACCATGTTGTGCAGAAATCGTCGTGAAGCTGACATGGTCAGATAGCGCCATTTCGATGATCTCGCTTATTTGCGATGGGGTTAGGTCGGGTGCTGTGGGCTTCATCGGGGCCAGGCACCGGTGTCGTGGTCGGGATGCTGATGATTGCTTGCTTTGATGGCTGGCACGAAATCAGTCATCGTTTCTTCCGTTGTTCCTTCGTCTGCCAGGCTGCAGAGTTCGCCGAACCACGGCATCCGCGCTTCCTTCCCAAACTGCATCTGAGGCGGAAACAACGCCGGTTCGTCGAGCGAGCCAGTCGTCACATTCAAATGCTTGCTGTCGGAATAATCATACAGCAACGGCGTGCCGCACTTGCCGCAAAACCCGCGCGTTACTGGATCGGAACTTTTGAACAAGGCCGGCTGCCCCCGCGTCCATTCAAACGCATCGCGCGGAATACCGATCAGCGCTGCAAAGAAATTGCCGACTGCCTTCTGGCACATGCGGCAATGGCATATGTGCGAACTGTCGAGGAAGGCGGTTGCGCGGTACCGCACTGCGCCGCACTGGCATCCGCCGCTTGCTTCGATATCGAGCATCTTACGTTCGCTCATCTCACTTCTCCTGACTTCCGGCGATACCGATAGCCCGACAGAGCGCGAGTTCAAACCTCGAAAAGTTTCTGCCAGCGCGGTTCGGATCGCGCTATTTTAATGAGAAAAGGGCAGGTTGGTTTGGCCTTCACGCCCATTGCCTCAATTTGTTCGAACACGCCGTTTGCGAGTTTCGCCCCAGCGCCCGTACCGCGAAGTGCCGACGGAACTTCGGCGTGAGAGAGCACCATGACATCATCTTGCCAGACAAAATCAACAACCGCATCGCCAGCCTCGGCCGGCATCCGGAAACGGTTTTGTTCAGGTTCGTAAAGGATGGTCATATCAGCAAACGCTCATTCCCACTCAATCGTTCCCGGCGGTTTCGACGTGTAGTCATATACCACTCGGTTGATGCCCTTTACCTCGTTGATAATGCGCGTCGAAACTCGGCTCAGAAACGCACTTTCGAAGGGGTAGATATCAGCGGTCATGCCGTCGGTGCTGGTCACCGCGCGCAGAGCGCAGACATTGTCGTAGGTGCGGTGGTCGCCCATCACGCCGACGGTGCGAACGGGCAATAATACCGCGAACGCTTGCCAGATTTCGTCGTACAAACCGGCATTGCGGATTTCTTCGAGATACACCGCGTCGGCCAGCCGCAAAATGTCGCAGCGTTCTTTAGTCACTTCGCCGGGGATTCGGATTGCGAGGCCGGGGCCGGGGAAGGGGTGGCGGCCGACGAAGGCGTCTTTGAGGCCGAGCTCGCGGCCCAAAGCGCGGACCTCGTCCTTGAACAGTTCGCGTAAAGGTTCGACCAGCTGCATGTTCATCCGCGCAGGAAGCCCGCCGACATTGTGGTGGCTCTTGATCGTCACCGATGGCCCGCCGGTGAAGCTGACGCTTTCGATCACGTCGGGGTAGAGCGTGCCTTGAGCGAGGAAATCTGCACCGCCGATTTTCGCGGCCTCTTCCTCGAACACATTGATGAACTCGCCGCCGATAAACTTGCGTTTCGCTTCGGGGTCCGTGAGGCCAGCGAGACCCATCATGAACCGCGCCTCGGCATCGACCACCACCAGCGGGATGTTGTAATGGTCGCGGAACAAAGTTTCGACCTGCTCGCGCTCGTTCATTCGGAGCAGTCCGTGGTCGACGAATACGCAGGTCAGTTGTTCGCCGATTGCCTCGTGGATGAGGATCGCCGCAACCGAGCTGTCAACGCCGCCCGACAGGCCGCAGATCACCCGGCCGGACCCCACCTGCTCGCGGATTTCGGCAATCTTGGTGGCGCGGAATTCGGCCATCGTCCAGTCGCCAGCCAACCCGCAAATCTTGTGCACGAAGTTCGAAATCAGCTTTGCGCCGTCGGGCGTGTGCACAACCTCGGGGTGGAACATCGTGGTGTAATAGCGCCGCACCTCGTTGACGCAGATCGCGAACGGCGCGTTGGGCGAAGTGCCGATGACCTCGAAACCTTCGGGCGCGACCGTGACGCGGTCGCCGTGGCTCATCCATACCGGGTAGCTTCCGCCAACTTCCCAGAAACCGTCGAACAACGGGCTGGACTTTAAAATTTCAACATCGGCGCGGCCAAATTCCGCGGCGTGCCCGCCTTCGACCGTGCCGCCCAATTGAGTGCATAACGTCTGTTGACCGTAGCAAATGGCGAGGACCGGCAGGCCGCTGTCGAACACGACTTGAGGCGCGCGCGGGCTGTCGTTGGTCATGACCGATGCCGGACCGCCAGACAGGATAATCCCCTTTGGCTTCATCCGCTCGAACGCTTCGGCGGCGGTATTGAATGGGGCGATCTCGGAATAGACCCCCGCCTCGCGCACGCGGCGAGCGATGAGCTGGGTTACCTGGCTGCCAAAATCGACGATCAGGACGGAATCAGAAGGCTGTAATGTCATGGCAGGCCGATAGGCATTGGACCGTTGGTTGTCCAGTTCCGCTCCTTTGAAGCATCTCTGCAAAATTTTTAACGCAACGAACGCAAAGATTTTCAAGAGGTGGCACTTATTAGCAAATGCTGCTTTTGCTTCAGGCGTGCCGACGAATAGGTTTCAGCATTGCTCTTCAAAACCTTCGCGTCCTTTGCGTTAAATCATTCTACCGCGCCGGAGCTACTTCGGGTGCAGCCCTCCGCCAGCTGTCGCTGCGCAACTGCCAACGAACACCCGTGTGGCAAATAAACCGGGCAGTCTGCTATAGAGAAGACAATGACCAAACCCGACACCCGCCGCGCCGCAATACTCGAGCGCATTGCCGATCATATACTGGCGAACGGACTGTCGGCGTCGAGCCTTCGTCCGCTCGCGAAGGCCGCCGGAACCAGCGACCGGATGTTGCTTTATTATTTTGCCGACAAGGCGGAGATTGTGACCGCCGCTCTGGGCGTTGTCATGCAGCGGATGGTATTGTTGATGGAGGCGCGGAAAGCACCCGAGCCGTTGCCGCTCGCCACGCTCCAACCGCTGATGCTCGACATCATCCTCGCCGACGAGATGTGGCCCTACATGCGGGTGTGGATGGAAATCGCTTTGAATGCCGCGCAGGGCGATGCGTTTTACCGCTTGCTCGGCGAACAGATCGGGCGCGGCTTCTTGGCTTGGGGTGCGGAGCAGATCGACAGCGCGACGCCCGAGCAACGTGATGCCGATGCGGCGCGGTTGCTGGTCACCGCAGAGGGCATGATGCTGCTCAAAAGCATCGGCATGGATGATGTGCGGCAGCACCTGTAACGATGCCATAAATCCGCGCTTGCAATGTAGGATTTGGCCTGACAAAATTACGCCCGAAATCGGTGACC
>JANPAM010000381.1:0-2544 GCA_031429915.1 Sphingomonadales bacterium
AATGATGCCGTCAGATTTCGTCCGGGATTGTTCTATGGCGGCTTGATGGTCTGACGCTATTTTCTGGGCACCGAGGAAACTGTCCTTTGCCTCATTCAAATTTTTCAGATCGGTGGGCAGAGCACTTATCGCTGAACTCGCAGCATTTATGTTATCAATTTTCTTGTCTATTCCTTTTGATTTTTGAGATATCCCCGTAATTTCGTTTTCGAGTTGGCGAAGCCGATTGATCAGCTGCAAAGGAACTATGTTCCTTTCTTCAATCTCATCCCAATCAATCGATTGAAGCGCATATTTGTCAATGACATTTGATATTTTCACGAGCAATGAATCTACGATCAGGTAAACATGAAATGCGTTTCCGCCCGGCAAATTCGGGAACGATTGAGATTTGATATGCTCAATATGAGCGGGCACGTTTTGCAACGCATTAAAATCAGCATCCTCCATAGGCTTTGAAATGATGCTTTGAATCCTGGGGATAGGCCCCCTGATCATTGCGGCAAATTCATGACGGTTCATTGCAGGGCAATTCCAACCCCACATTTCCATGAAAGTCCGATCTTCTCCAATTAGTCTGATAGAATCGCTGGCTAACCCCTCCAGCCCTCCGACAATCTGGTTCCAGACTAATGATGCGTCTTGCATTGAGATGCCCCTAAAAATCAAACTCAGCTAAATTGCTAATTAGCCCAGTTTTAGCCGAGAACAAACCAAAAACGAACCAAGCCGCCATATACCGTGGCAAATCAAACTCCGGTTCGCGCTCGCGCGCCTCGGCACTGGTAACAAAACTCTTTGACCACTGAAAGGATTTTCCTTACTAACGTTTCATGATTATCGGACGCATCACTGCTAAGGCGCAAACTACTATTCCGCGTGCCGTTCGCTTGGCGCTCGGCATTGGACCTGGGGACGAAATCGGTTATGAAATCGATGGAGACAAAGTTGTTTTAACGCGCGTCAAGCCTGACGAAAAAGATATGTTCCTGAATAATTTTTCGACCTTTACCGAATGGTCGGATGAGTATGACAGCGTCTATGACCGGCTTTAAGGCTGGCGACGTCATTTGGGTTGCATTCCCGCATGTCGAGAGTGAACGTAGCACTGTTCGCCCTGCCCTCGTCGTATCCGAAAAAATGGTCGGTCCGAACGATGGCTTGCTATGGGCCATGATGGTCACCAACGCTTTAAGGCCCGATTGGCCCGGCGATCTACCTATTGAACATTACGCAAGCCTTGGCCTGCCGCACCCATCTAAAATTCGAACGGCGAAAATCGCTACTTTGGACGCGAGTGGTGCTGAAATCATTAGCCGGATCGATGACGAGCTATTGGCCGAAGTGCGCGGTGTAATGGCAGCGAATTTGGGTCGTCCGGACTAGCTTGCCCGCTCGCCCAACACGGCGTTCTCTACCCTTATCCGCCACCATAGCAGCGCGGCGTTCAGTATCGAAAACGTCAACGCCATCGCGGGTGCGCCGAGGATGAGCGGCAACAACGCGATCTCTACCACCACCAACGCGTAATTGGGGTGCTTGATAAAGCGGTACGGCCCGCGCTTGACCTTCGGGAAATGAGGAGCGCTGATGATGCGGGTGGTCCACCAGCGACCGATGCTGGCGAGCGTCCAGAAGCGGAAGGTTTGGCTGGCGACGAAGATGTTGAGCAGCAGCATGTTGGGGATTTCGGTCGGCTTTGCAAACAACGCGATTGAGATCAGCCAGCCGCCGTGCAGGACGATGAACAAAGGATAATGCTTCGCGCCATATTCGCGGCCACCTTCGGCAAGCAACCGGCGAGTGTTGGCGTTGGCATAAGCGAGTTCTGCCACGCGCTGGATAACGACATAGGCGAAGAGTATCAGCGCCCAGAGCGGCCAGTCGAACAACGTCATGGTCGGAGCAGCCCAATCGCGCCGACGAAACCCGGGCCGAGTGCTGTCATCAATGTCGGCTTTGTCATTGGGCCAGCGGCGAGCAATGCCTCAAGCACGAACAGCACAGTTGGCGAACTCATATTGCCATGTTTGCGCAGAACCGTTCGGGTCGTTACCAAATCATCGCCGAGATATCCGGCGAGCGCATCGACGACGCGCCCCCCGCCGGGGTGGCACGCTGGTTCGGCCATATCGGATTTAGTCAGCCCCTGGCCTGCCAAAAACGCATCGCATACTGGTGCGAAATCGCTCGTGACAAATAAAGGAATATCGCGCGCCAGCACAAGGTCGAAGCCGGTATCGCCAATCTCCCAGCCCATCATCTCGAGCGTATCGGGCCAGACGTGACTGGCGAAGGCTGCCAGCTCCGGACCTTCACCTTCCCCAATCACCGCCGCCGCGCAACCGTCGGCGAAGAGAGCGAGCGCGACCATATCCTTCTTGTCCATGCGTGCATGATCGTATGCGATGCTGCACAGTTCAAGGCTGACCAGCAGCAACGGCCTTTCGGGCGAAGCGCGAAACAGGTCGGCGGCAATCCCAAGCCCGATTACCCCTCCGGCACAGCCATAGCCGAACAGCGGCAAGCAGCGGGTGTCCGGCG
>JANPAM010000382.1:0-2004 GCA_031429915.1 Sphingomonadales bacterium
GCAGAATCAAAGCTTCTGCCAAATCGCCAAGCAGCAGATATGCGACGCCGCCAAGCAATAGCAGCGCCAACATCGGTTCGCGCAGCACTTCGCCGATAATCTTTAGATTTGAACGGTGACCTGCTTTGGGTAATTCGTTGGGTCCATCGGCAGCCAAGCGGGCGGCGGCATCGGCTGGTGACAAGCCTTGCGGAGCGGGATCGTTCACTTCGGCAACCGCGCGACGACTGTGACGAAGAATGCTGTCGACCAACCAAGTAGCAAAACGCCGTTGATGCCTTCAATTGCGCCGACCAGTCGCCACTGCCGTGCCATCTCAGTGTCCCCAAAGCCGATGCTGGCATAGGTTATGGTTGAATAATAAACCGCCGCCTCAAGGTTGTGGACCGCGTCAATCAGGAGGTAGACGCCCGCATAAAGCCAGATTTCGATGCCGTGCAGCGTAAAAAGCGCCAGCACGATAATCAGAATGACCACCGCCCGCTTCACCGAAAAATGGTGGTGTTCCACGTCAACGTTCGCCTCGATCCGCAGACCACGCGCAAGCGCTGTGATCCCTGCTCCATGGATCAGGACCGTCAAAACAACCATACCGGTCGCGAGTATCAATTGGATCAGCATTTCAGGCTCGGCATGAAAATATTGCCCTAATGCTGGCTAAGATCGGCCCGCAAAACTATCAGGGTTGCGTCACCGGGCATTGCAAAACCTTTGAAACCCATTTCGCGTTCCATATTGATGGCTTCGTGATGGTCGCGGGCTTCGATAGATTCGAGTGTTTCTATGCCCTTGGTCTTGGCGATATGTGTCATGTGCTCGAGTAGCGTCCAGCTGATACCTTTTTGCTTGAAGTCTTGGCGGATCGCCATCGCCACTTCAGCGCGCTTTCCGTCCTCATCGGCGGCGAGCATGGCCGATGCGATGATCGTTTTGCCGTCGGTATCGAACGCCAGGATAGTTTCGGTCCGGTCGTGATCGATGTCTGTCATCATCGCGAGAAGATGATGGCCGACCGTGGACACCCCGCTGAGAAAACGAAATCGTAAATCGTCTTTTTCGACATGCGCGAAAAATTCAGCGAGCGCCGGTTCATCGCTAGGCTGGGCCGGACGCACATGAAAATCGATACCGTTGCGCGTTGTCAGCAATATTTCGTTTCGTTCGATATCTTGGACAGTCATCAGTCGGCTCCTTAGACATTACAATGCAGCTAAATGGTGCAAAGCAAGGATGTTCCGCCATCCGTAGACTCCCTTACCCGCCAGCGAATTTGGCCACCGCGTCGATTAGTCGCTCGCTGTTCAGCGGCTTTTCAAAAACCGCTGAATAGCCAGCCGCTTCCGCACGTTTCTCCAAGCTAGAATCGAAATGGCCGGTAATCAGCAAAGCCGGTCCAGCCCACCCCTGCTTTCGAAGCTTACCCAGTAAGGATATGCCATCGACATCCGGCATCAGATAGTCGGCGAGAAGACAAAAATGATCGTCGCCCAAATTCGCGTCGAGTACGGCTTGGCCGCCTGCAAAGACATCGACATCATATCCACGTCCAACGAGCAAAAGCCTGAGCGAACTGCGAACCGCTCCATCATCGTCGACTAGTGCCACCTTCATTTTCGCGCCTTAAAGCCATTGCTTGGCAACTGGCTTGGCAGGATCGCAGGCCGAGCGCTTTACGTAATAGTCCCAACCTCCTCGTCGCTAAGCTCGCTCCAACCCGCCGCAAACGCGATACGCAGCGCTTCCGACAGGCTTCGCACGTCGAGCTTGGTCATCAGGTGGGCGCGGTGGATTTCGACAGTCCGCGGGCTGATACCCAGATTATACGCGATGGTTTTGTTCGGCAGGCCGTGCACGAGCCCGTGCAGCACGTCTCGTTCACGCGGGGTCAGTGCTGCCAGCCGGATTACAGCTAGCGCGGTGCGTTCGGCGCGGTGTCCGGAGCGGTCGATGCGGGCAAAACCATCTTCTAAGGCAGCCAGCATCTCAGCTTTCTCGAACGGCTTT
>JANPAM010000383.1:0-34472 GCA_031429915.1 Sphingomonadales bacterium
CGAGAAGTTCGGCAGCCGCGAAGCCGATGAACAAACGACCCTGCTGACCGTCAGCCGCTGCAGGATTGCGCAACGCGCCCTGAAGGAACGATCCGAAAACGTTACCCACGCCGCCGGCTGCGAGGCCTGCACCAATTGCTGCGAGACCGGCACCGATCAATTTTGCTGCTTCTGCGTCCATGATAATAACTCCTGTAAAAAACTACGATTAGTGGGTTGAAAACTCAGTGTAAATTGACTGCGTCGTTGATGTACAGCGACGTCAATAGCGCAAAAACATAGGCCTGAATGGCGCATACCAGCAGCTCAAGGAGCGTGATGCCGATCATCAGGATGAAGCTTGGAATGCTCACCACAAAAGGCACCCACGCCGCTTCGGCGTTTAGCCCGTTGATAACAAAGCCAGCGAGCACCTTCATCAGCACGTGACCAGCGGTCATCGCAACGAAGAGTCGAAGCGCTAGGCTGAAAGGACGGATGAGGAACGAGAACAATTCGATCAGCGGGATCAGCCACAGCAACCACCACGGCGTGCCGTGCGGCACGAAAAGACTGAAGAAATGCAAGCCGTGCTTCCAGAAGCCCACGACCAAGACGGTGCCGAAGCTCAACACCGCGAGTACCGCAGTGACGGTCAGATGGCTGGTCACGGTGAAGGGATGCACGCCGGGGACGATACCAAAGGGCATCATGCCGATGAAGTTCGCCATCAGGATGAACATGAACAGCGAGAACACCAAAGGCACATATTTCTTGCCTTCGGGTCCGACGCTTGAGGTCAGCATATTGTTGACGAAACCGGTCACACCCTCGACCGCCATCTGCCAGCGACCGGGAACAACCTCGCGCTTCATGCCGCCCCACATGAACAGCCAGAGCGCGCCGAGAACAACCATCATGAACAAAGCGGAGTTGGTGAACGCCAGATTGTAGCCACCGATCATCCAGTTTTCGGAACCGAATAACGGTTCGATCTGGAACTGGTGCATCGGATCGATTTTGCCGCTTTCGCCTGCCACGTTCACTACCCTGTCTTATACACGTCCACCCACGCAGTTTTGCGCGGGCGATAATATACGATAAGCGCCCGGGCTATTCCGGACGCTCGTTGGAAATCTTTATGATGTTCCTGAAGGCGACTGCGATGCCCAAAAACATGCAGACCAGCAGGAGCGCAGGGGAAGTGTCGAAAAGCTGGTCGAACAACCAACCAACCAATGCACCACCCGCAGGACCGGCAATCAGCTCTGTTAAAACCCTGTTCCCCTGCCGCATTCCTTTGGCGGGGACCTGGTCGCTACCAGAGCGTTCTGCCTCGGCTTTCCGCGCCGCTCTTAGCTGCATGTCTAACGAATCGAGCCGAGCGTCACTTTTGCCGTTTGTATCCTGCCCGGGGTCGTTCGAAACCATGCGATTTGTCCTTTTGTTGAAGGGAAATCACCACGAATTCGGGGCAACCCCGCCTAGGCATCGGCGCTTTAGGAGAGGGCTTGGCTCAAGTCAACTGCGGCGGGACGATATTGCTGCGATGCAATATTGTTTTTGGGGCACCGCGCAGTTGACGCGGTGCAATCGAACAAATCTGTAACCGCGTGGCTCGTGTCAGAGCGCCACCTAGTTACAACGCCAATATCAGTTCTGATCCTGCAAAAACGGCGCACGTTTTCCCAGCCGCCTGGCTTCAATGGCTTCGTCAGCCAGGTTAGTCATATAATCAAGCCGCTTAAATTTCGCCTGACGTCGGGCATCGGGCGTCATATTCGCGAGACCAGTGACCAGATGCGTTGGGTTTTGACCAGTTATCCCGATCACGAGAGCAAGAAATACTGAAGCAAACCCCAGCGACGAAAAAACGACCAACGCGGCATCTGGTGACATATATGCCCTTTCAATAAACAGGAAGATTTGCCGAACAAACTCCTTCCCCTTGCAGTTAGCAAAATATGGCTGGTGCCGGTTAATTTTGGGCGAAGGCAGAGGCCTAAATATCCCTTAACCATGATTAGGTTTTTGTGCAGCAAGCCATGCAACGCGGAGATATTTTAGATAAGGGTACACCGCTATTTCAGCACTGGAGTTCGGGAATACGGGGCAGTTCGGGAATGCCGTAGAGCCACTTCGCAAAGGAAGGCACTGCAACAATCAATCCCCTAAGATATTTCTTATTGTCAGTGCCGTCCTCCCCGCCCCGTGCGACCCGGATTAGGCGAGGCTAGTCAAATAAAAAGGCACCGCCGCCACTTCTTTCGGGGGGGACATCGATCGAGACTGCGGCGGTGCAAGTATTACTTCGGCATGAAATTTAGCAGCAAAGCTAAGCGCATTGATTCACCCGCGATGTGTTGCCATCTCCTTCATCCCGTAAGATGCCTTATTGAAGGCATACTGGCGGCCAGTTTGCCATAAGCCGCCGACATCTAACGCAAGTGCCGCAAGCTGCGGGCTGTCAACGCCAGAGATAATTGTGGGCGCTTTTAACGAATGAGCGAATCCGATAAGGTGACGTAAAGTGAGAAACGCATCGGCATTACTGAGCGCGCGCCACAGGAACGAAGGCTCTATTTTGACATAATCGGGCTGGAGCGCGAGAATGTCACGCAACGAACTTCCCCCAGAACCAAATTGGTCCAGTACGATCCGGACACCCAAGCTCCGCATTTTATGACAAAACTCAAGCAGTCCGACATTTGGCCCAACTTCGTTCAGAGGCAGTATCTCCAGATACAACCTACTCGCCAGTGAACTATCTGCTTCGCAGTCCGCAATAATGTCCCGCCACCAGTGATCCAGCACCGCGCTTTGTATCGAGATTTGCAGGCCGAGCCGGGCAAGCGGCGCACCGGCAAGATCCCGTAACGCGCGACCCACGCGCATTTGATCAACCGCGCGCGCGAGTCCGAGATGGGCAACGCTGCGATAGCCTTCGTCGAAACTGGCTATTTGGTTATCCGCCCCAATGCCTGCGATCACCAAACTCCGGTAAAGTTCGGCATTCCCGTCCCCGCTAGTTACCGAGGCGGCGTATTCTTTTCCATGCTCGCCCAACAGCATTGAAAGATACAGCGCTGCATCGCGCATTTGGCCGCGATAGATTGCTTCTGCTGCGTCGGTGCTATCGACTATTCTCAGCGTTGCTTCACTGCGTAACTTTTGCCGCGCGAGCGCCACTAACCCATCTTTGCTTCCGGAAAACGGGGCCGATTCGCCCGGCAGAACAGTGGCGACCTGAAGCACAGGAATTGGCAATTCGCCTTGGTTGCTGCAAGATGCTGCGACGATAATAGCCATAATAGCCTGGGCGCTGGATTCTTCGCGAGTCAGGAGACTTATGCTGGTATCGACCGACACAATCTTGGGCAGATAATAAGATAGGTGCCCTGGCCGGAATTCATCACCAGGCTGGCAGTTGTATTCAATGGCCATAATCCGGTCGATCCGCTTCGCCAGATCCCGCGCTGCACGGTATCCAAAGTTCTTCTCGATCAGCGAAAAGTTGGAAATGCACAGGGCAACGCCAGCGCCGGAAGGTTGCAACAGAAAGCTATGCTCGACAGTCCCGGCCGGCATAGCGCCAGACCGGTTGACTGTTTCGATCATGCTTTTTGTCGCAAAGGCCATTTGCCCGTCATCTCCGCATACCAGTGACAGGCCAGCTGTGAAACATCTGCTCCACTGTTAGCCTTATCAATGACATTATTAGCAATTGCAGGGTTCGGCGCGATATGCGGATAACACCGCTAATGTTCGTTTACATCCGCACAATGCCCATATTCAGCAAGCAATCCTGCATAGTCTCCAGCTGCGGCACGCGCAGAACCGCCAAACTGCCAGCCCCCACTGAATCATCCGAACTGGACCAGCATTACCGGCAACAAAGCGTGGTTTCGGTCCCTTCGCAAATCATCTTCGCGATTGACCCCAACAGGCTCCCAAACCGCGGGAGAGCCGCAATCGGGAGTATTTTCGACAACGAATATATTGGCGATTCAACAATTCTGCGCCGCCCCGGTTTTGCAACATTTTACCATAGCAGCGAATCCGGTTTCGTCTGAATTGGCGTAATCCGCATAACGTTGTCGCTCCCAAAGTAGCGCAATAACAACACCATGCCCAGATATGCGAACGAAGAGGCAACGCAATCCGCGTCAAAAATGGGCTAGAAACTGTGCAGAAATTCATGCTTATCGAAACAGACCCGTCGCTCAGGAATGAATTCGACGCCGCGTTGCGCCATCCCAAAGACCATTCGAATTCACCGTTCGAGGTTTCTTCAAAAGCCGACCCCTCAGTCAATTTCTGGACTTCGTATCTGCCATTGGAGGGAGCCCGCATCGTGGCGGGGGGTACGACAACCAAAATGAAAGTGGTCAGCGTCCGACACAACCAGCCATCGCTGATATTCCCGATTGAGGGATCGGTTCGTATCATCCGTGGCAACGATGCGTTTGTGGCGGAGGCCGGTCGTACAGCGGTCCTGCTTCCGGAGAATTGCCCGATTACCATCGAATGCGATGCTATCTACCGAGGCGTTAGCATTATGTTCGAACCCGAAAGGTTTGAACAATCAGCCGCCCAGTTGCTCAACCTGCCTTCGGGTCGAAGCGATCACCAACTGATTTCGCTTAACCGGATCGCCCAATTTCCGCTGACATACGACTCGCGCGATATTTCGAGCATGATGGTTCAAGTGCTCAGTGCAATCGAGACTCTACAAAACCCGGCGTATCTCCTTAAACACTGCAATCTTTCCACGGCGTTGTATCAGGTCATCATCGCGCTGCTGTTGCCGCAGCATGTTTTCGGCGGCGATCAGCAACCAACGGCTGCGAAAAACTCGCCGGGGCTGTACCGGCTTCAGCATGTGGTCCGGTATATCGATGAGAACCTGTCGGACACGCTGACATTGCGTGACGTGCGCCATTACTGCAAAATCTCGGCCCGCGCGCTTCAATACTCGTTCCGCACCGTCTATAACATGACACCCAATCAGTGGATTCAGGAACGAAAGCTAACGGCGGTACGAGCGGCGTTGTTGAGCGCTGAAAAAGGATTGACCGTCACGTCGGCGGCGATGCCGTTTTTCGGAAAACTGGGCGATTTCGCCAGACGCTATCGAAGCCGTTTCGGAGAATTGCCGTCCGCTACGTTAGCGCGCCAGAACGTAGGCCAACCCGATGACGAGCGCGCTCGCGGACCAGCGATGGCGGACGATTAGGTTGAATGTGTCGCAGATATCGAAAAACTAACGTAGCTAACGTGCCTAAGGACAGCGCGGGTCCAGCTCTGGCCGTCCGCCATCGCGGGTTTTCCACTGACCGCTTGGCGTCTGGTATT
Source organism: Sphingomonadales bacterium (assembly GCA_031429915.1). Taxonomy (GTDB): domain Bacteria; phylum Pseudomonadota; class Alphaproteobacteria; order Sphingomonadales; family Sphingomonadaceae; genus Sphingorhabdus_B. The sequence continues at coordinate 5,335 of JANPAM010000383.1, forward strand.
TCTCGCCAGCGACGGTGCGCTCGCCGATCAGGCGGCAGCCGTTGCGGAGCGCCATCTCTTCGACCGTCGCGCCGTTCGCAAGTGACTCCTTTGAATAAGCTGCCTTGCGCTTGATATTGATGTCTTCCACCAGCGCTTTAATCGCAGGCGATGGTGCCGACACAAAGCCCAGATAGCCGTCGGACTTTTCGCCAACCAGCCCACTTTCACGCGCACTCTGGTAAGCCGGATCGCGACCAGCTTGAAAAGCCACGGCGCTAGTCGCGGTGGCACCCAACAAAACAGCGGCGATTAACATTTCAACAGAATTTTTCATCAGAATATCCCTGGATTTTCGTCAATGACCTTTTTCGACGCCGCATCCAGCCGGTACAAAACCTCCTGCCGGATTGCGATGTTCAGATTGATTACAATCGGCTTGTCGGGCGCGGCTACCTGCACGCATCCGGACAAAGTGGTGATCATAATCGGTGTCAAAACGAGTATCACTTTCCCCATACTACGGCGAATCGCATTATCTGTACGGTTCGTCAATTGCCGATAGCTATGCCGCAATACCGCTTTCGCTGTGCTGAATGACTTATTCATCCTGTGGCTCATCTTTCTTTTTGGACGGCTCTTCGCCAGCTACCGGCGTTTCGCCCTTTTGTTGCGAGATTAAAAACGGCAGGGCTTGGTCACGCGCATATTCTGCGTCGTACATACCGCGGATCGATCCGATCAACTGCCTGAATTGAGCTTTTATGCTGACGTTGAACTGAATTGGAAGCTTAGCCAGTTGCTTGGTGATAAAGTTGCGTTTGGCCCCCGCCCCCTGTTGCAGGCCGTTGAAGCTGATGTCGGTAATGATCTCGCCATCGATATTTCCGCCGACACCAATTGTCAGCTGGCCGTAGCGGATCGATTTGAGCGCATCGAACGCATAATTGGCGTAGACGCCCATGTCTTTATAGGCGAGCTCACCGAGATAACTGACTTCGCCGCCACCCGGTCGTGATACCAACGCGCCGCCGACAATGCGTCCGCCATCCTGATCAAATACCATTGGCAATACACCGTCGAAAATGCCGGTCACGCGCAGGTTTTCGAAGTCGTATTCCCCCAGCAGTTTCTCCGCATCGACACCGATGACCCGGAAACTGAGTCGCCGTTCGGCTTCGATGCCAAAATCAAGAATCGTAGGCTCGAGCGTCAATTCACCACCGGCAAATGGCCAGCGCCCCCCTTCAACAGCAACACGCCTTCCGGGAAGCAATCGATAACCGATTTTGCCGTTTAATGCAGGAATGCCGGGATTGAGCGAGGCAATCAGCGCCTGTTGTCCCGGACCGGTTTCGAGTCCCAGCAGGTCGGTAAAGACGATCTCGGTCGTTAGGCCTTCAACCGGCCCGAACGCAGCCGCCAGATTAATGCCATTCGTCGCAAACCGGCCCTTGCTCCGGACACCGTCGGTATTCCATTCGATCAGCCCGTCACCCGAAACCACGCCGTCAACATTTGCAACGACACCGAGAGTTAAAGGGGTGAGCAACTCAGGCTGAAGCGCCCCGTCGAAATGGAGACCGTCGACCGACAGCAGGGCTCGCCCGCTTCGGCTCGTCAGCACATGGCGGATGTCGACATCAGCTACCTTCCGGCCGGTTTTCGGCTCTACAATCCGGCCAATCGCGGAGATGATGTTGTTTTCAAGCGCCACCATCACATCGGGCACCATCATCGGCTGGAATCGATCGACATCGGCGGCGTCATAAACACGCAGGCTGCCATCGAGCGTCAGCACATTATTGAGATATCGCCAATCGCCCGCCGCTTCGTCGATCAGCAGCGGCACGTTGCCAATCTGCCCCGCACTGCCGGTCAAAGTCCCGATAATGCCGTTCCCGAACTGCCCGGCAAGCATCGCCACATCGAAACGCGTTTGCGCCCCGGTATCGCCAAGCGTTATTTTGACGTCCCGCGCGGTAAAGCCGTCACCAAGGCTAAAGCGAACCGTTGCGCTGTTGGTGGTTATAGGCGCTCCGCCGAGCATTCCCGATGCCGCCAGATTGCTGATATTGGTGGCAAACCGAGTGTTGCCGCCTCGAACCGCGAGCATCGGCTGGCCCCGATCAGGGCAAAGCCGCACGGTCTGGCCACGCAACACCAGTGATGAGATTTTTGCGCTTTCGAACCGGAAATTCTGGCACGCATCATAGAGCGCAAATCCGCGTCCATCATACCGCCCGTCAATCGGCATGATAAGCCCGCTGACATTGCCGCCGGGAAGCGGCCCCGAAACCCTCGCCGCGCCGTTAAATGTCCAGCCTCCTCCGGGCCGACCATTGAAGGCAAGTTTCGGCACCGTCAGGCTGGCACCCCCAGCCGAGTACGGCGAAACCACAAGATTGCCCGTCCAGTTGCCGCCGCGTGACTGCTCTAACCCAACTCGAATGCTTGGCAGATCGCGCCCAGAGATCGCCAGTTCTACCGGCGACTGCATCGACCAGTTGCCTGAACCGCCTGCCAAGGTAAATTCGCCGTTTTGTCGCACTTGGGCGCCCGATGCTGCGGTCAGAGCCAGCCCACTGATATTAAGGCCAGTATCGCGTGCTGCGTTCGAAAAAACGTCAAAATCCATCTGACCATGAAAATTGTCGCCCGCCCGCCCGAGCACCGGCGCGATCCGCGCTAGCAAAGGACCGATGGGCGTGTTTCGGCTTTGGCGGGCAACTCCGTCGAGGCTGACGAGCGTACCCTTATCGAGCGCGCCGCGCCTGACCCGTGCGCTGCCCTCAGCCGCGCCGGTCAAACCGCCGTCACCAAAACCGACATACCCTTTGGCATCAACCGCCAGCTGCGCCAACGTCAGCGGCTTGCTTCGCAAACCCGTCCGATCAAGCGCCAGCGTAAAATTGGTCCGCTTCAAGCCGCCGTCAATCGACAAAGTTCCAGTCGGTTTGGTGAGCGTGGTTTCCTGATATCGGACTTGCTGCGCGTTAAAGCCGACGTCGCCCAGCCAGCGGTCGAATTGTTCGGACAGCCGGATATCGGCGTTCAACGCGGGCGCGGTGGACGCAAAACCGGATTTGCTACATTCGATCCGTTGAGCGAGAATCGGCCCGACCAACCGCGGCTGCCGCCATTCGAGCAAAAGTTCACCATCGAAGCGGGTGTCAGGCATTTGGCAATCGCCGACCGCCAGTTGGGGCGCGCGTATCGCCAAGTCGCCGACGAACCGGTTGCGCAACAAGCCACTGCCCTGCAACCCGGCACCGATAACGCCCCAAGGCGTCTCTATGCGCGCAGATGCGTCCTTCAGCACCAGTCCGATATCCGGCCATTCAAACGGTTCTTTTGAATTTGGGTCAGTGAACTTGTCGAGTTCGCCAAGACTGAGTTTGCCGTTTGCATAGCGCCCGTTGACCCGGACACCCGTCGCGCGGACATCTCGCAAGCTGGCTCCGGAGAAGTTCAACGCCACATCGACTTCGACCAGCTTCGCCACGAGATCGGGCTTGGCAGGGTCGCCTATAACAAGATCGCGAATCCGCTGGGTGCGAAGCCCGACCTGGTCGATCCGGTATGTTGCCTTTACGCCCCTGCTCTCAAGTTCGTTTTGCACAAATCGGTCGGCAATGCTGTAACGCTGCCAATACGCAATCAACAACAGGACGATCAGCAGCAGCCCGACAGCACCAAAAATACGCCGCTTCCACCGAGGCCCGCGAAATGGCTCGGGTTCGTTTTCTTCGGTCAACACTTCGTCGGCAGCATCCTGCATCTGCATCAAATGCGGGAAAGGCCTTTAGGTTGCAACGCCCTTTGCGCCAAGTGACTTGCCGCGAGCGTAAAAATCGCTGAAAAGACAATTATTCGCAGAAGGATAGCATCGATGGGGGACATCACCGACAAGGAGGAACATCATGGCACCGGCCATCGCTCGCGGTTGCGTTCGCGCCTCCTCGAACAGGTCGGCGACACGCTGCTCGACCACGAACTGGTCGAATATTTGCTGGCGCTAGCCATACCGCGCAAGGATACCAAGCCGCTCGCGAAGCAATTGCTGTCGCATTATGGCGGATTGTCGGCGTTGCTCACCGCCGACGCAGAAAGCATCGCTCGCCAGCCGGGAATGGGAGATACCAGCACGGCGGCGCTAAAGATTGTTCAGGCGGCGGCATTGCGTCTTTTGAGTGAGCCGGTCCGCGAGCAGCCCGTGCTGGCGTCGTGGCAATCGCTGATCGATTACCTGCGCGCCGACATGGCGCACCTTACTATCGAACGAGTACGAACGCTGTATCTGAACAGCAAAAACATGCTGATCCGCGACGAGGTGGCCAGCGAAGGCTCAATCGACCAGGCCGCGATCTACACCCGCGAGATTGTTCGCCGCGCGATGGATCTAGGGGCGGCGGCAATTATTCTGGTTCACAACCATCCAAGCGGAGATTGCGCGCCAAGCCGTCAGGATATCGCCATGACCCGCGATATAGCCGACGCCGCAAAGAAATTTGGCATTGCCGTCCACGACCACATCATCATCGGCAAGGACGGCTTTTCAAGTATGCGATCAGCAGGGCTGATCTAAGGTCAAGCTCTAATCACCTTCGCCCGGGTCAGCCGAGAAATACTTCTCGAACTTGCCCTCTTCGCCCTTATGCTCATCGGCATCGGCGGGCGGTTCGCGACTGGATGTGATGTTCGGCCATTCGGCGCTATATGTAGCGTTCAGTTCAAGCCATTGTTCAAGCCCGCTTTCGGTGTCGGGCAAAATCGCTTCGGCCGGACATTCGGGTTCGCACACGCCGCAATCGATGCACTCGCTGGGGTTGATGACGAGCATATTGTCGCCTTCGTAGAAGCAATCGACCGGGCATACCTCGACGCAGTCCATATATTTGCACTTGATGCAGGCGTCGGTGACGACATAGGTCATGGGCGAGGCTCTCCTGTTGCTCAGGCCAGAAATACGGCCTTCCCTTTCCCCTGCCTATTGTCAGTGGGGCAATCAAGTCAACGGCGTAATGAAGCGCGCGATGATATTTTTATATGGCTGGCTGATAGCAGGCCTGTGCTTCGTGTGGCGGGCCACGGCGGGAAGGTAGTTGCACTATCTTCACCGCCAACACGTCATCGCCTTTGGGCAACGTGATGACATCGCCGACATGAACCGCAAAACTGCCTTTTTCAACTCTGACGCTATTGATCCGGATATGTCCTGCCTCAGCCCATCCTTGCGCGAGTGTTCTGCTTTTCGCGAGCCGCAAGAAAAACAGCAATTTGTCGATACGCAGGCTTGGTCCGGGCATGTTGAGCTAGAGCTTTAACCCCTTAAGCGCCGCCAGTTGCAGCGCCAAGGCAGACGGCGGTGAGGAGGGTTTTGAAGGAACTGGTGCGCGCTCGGGCCGGGTATCTGCTTTGGGCTTGCCTTGGGGCTTCTGGTTTGGCCGTGCGCGTTGCTGGCGCGGCTCTTGCGGGCGTGGCTTGGGTAGTCCGATCCACCGCCAATGGGTCAGGATGACTGGTTGCGGAGCGGCTGGCTCGGCGACGACCGGCGTCGCATCGGCAACTGGTTCAAGGTCTGCAGTCGCAACCGGCTCCACTGCGACAGTCTCGTTGATCGCAATTTCAACCGCCTCAACCGTTTCGATTGCCTCAACCGGCGCATCCGCAGCCCTGAAACCGGCATCGCGCATCAGCGCCTTTAGACCATCGTCGCTAATCCCGAGCGACGTCGCAAACGTCATGTCCATGCCAAACAGATTGGATTGCCCGCGCGCTTCATGTGCCTTCTTGATCACTCGCTCGGCGAGGTCGATTCGAACATATTCGTCACCGATGCGGCGATAACCCGCGTTGCGCGCATCGGCTGGATGCGCAAATTTCCATTCCTTCAGATGCACAGCACTTTCGGGCGGCAGTTCGGGCATCGCGCGGTCATCGCGCGCAGCAAACAACGCCGCGCGCCATTTGGCCGCAGCGGGTTTCAGCGCAGCATGATGATAGATGTCAAGCGCGCCGAAAACGATGCCGCCCTTGCGCGCCGCCCCGCGTGCTTCCTTTGGCAGCGCGGCAACGGCTTCGGCCAGATACTGCCGCCCCGCGATACCGCCCGCATCGGCAAGCTGCACGGCAAGCGCTCTGACATTGCCGTCGACCTCGGCCTCTTGTGCTAGTGCCTGAAGCCCGACAATGCCGCCCATCGCCTTTGCCAATTGTGCATCGATCCATGCCTGCGCACGACTGACAATATCGCGCAGTGCATCGCCCTCAAGCCCGGCAACAGCCTTTGACGGCGCAAACAGCGGCTGCATCAACGTCTTGCCCTTGGTCAGCCGCCCGAGCAGTTCGCCCTTCCAGAATATCGCAGGCTTACCGTCATTATCCGGCCCAAGCGCGAATTCGCTATCATCTGCCATCTTCAAGTCCCTCGCCTTTTGTCTCAAATGCGCCGCCAGATGCCGCTCGGCTGCCGCCAGTAATAATTTACGGTCACCCGCTTTTGCGCCCGCGTCAACCCGGAACGCAAAACCGTTTAGCCAGCCAATATCCTCGCCGTCGACCAAAACCCGGTTGTCGGCGCCGATTTCTACGGGCAACAACCCGACGTCCTGAGCGCCTTTGCGCAACAGCATCGACGTCCGCTTATCGACAAACCGCTGGCGCAGCGCGTCGTGAAGCGCGTCGGACAGCTTTTCCTCAAGCGCCCGCGCTCGCTCGGCCATGACATGCGGCTCGGCCAGCCAGTCGGCGCGGTGCGCGATATAGGTCCACGTCCTGACCGCCGCGATCCGCTGCGACAGGGTGGCGATGTCGCCCTGAATATTATCGAGCCGCGCCAGTTCTCCCGCGACATATTCGAACGGCAAAAATCCATCGCCTTGCGACAGATTGGGCCACAAGGCCGCGACAAAACGCGCGTGATGCTCCTCGCCCATTTGCCGGAAGTCGGGCAGGCTGGCCGCATCCCAGAGCCGCGCCACACCGCGCGGGCCGCGAACGAGGCTGGTGACTTCGGGATTTTCGGCGAGCCGCTTTAGCACGGCCAAGTCAACCGCCTTGGGTGCGGCAACAAGGCCTTTTTCGATTGGCTTGATCTCCAGATCGGCAATCAGCGTTTCGATTGAGTCAAAACGGGGTTCGGCATTGCGCCAATAAAGCCAGTCGAGCTTGGGAAAGTCATGATTCTCGATCGCCGCGATTTCTTCAGGGGTGAATTCATAGCCCTCGCCCGCCAGCGTACCAAAAGCGCCGTCGCGTTGATGCCGCCCTGCACGTCCGGCGATCTGAGCCATTTCGGCAACCGTCAGCCGTCTTCGTCGCGACCCGTCGAACTTGGCAAGGCTGGCAAAGGCGACATGCGTGACATCGAGATTAAGGCCCATTCCAATCGCGTCGGTCGCCACCAGATAATCGACCTCGCCCGACTGGAACATCGCGACCTGAGCATTGCGCGTTCGCGGAGACAGCGCGCCCATGACCACCGCCGCCCCGCCGCGCAACCGGCGAAGCGTTTCGGCAACGGCGTAGACCTGCTCGATGGAGAAAGCGACGATAGCCGCGCGTTTGGGCAATCGCGAGAGCTTCTTCGAACCGCCATAGCTCAGCGTCGAAAACCGAGGTCGCGAGATAATTTCGGCGTCGGGCAAAAGCGAGCGGATCATCGGACGCAGACTTTCCGAGCCCAATATCATCGTCTCCTCACGGCCCCTCGCGTGGAGCATCCGGTCGGTGAAGATATGCCCGCGTTCGGGGTCGGCGCCCAGTTGCGCTTCGTCGATGGCTACAAAGGCGAAGTCGCGTTCGATGGGCATTGATTCAACGGTACAGCAATACCAGCGCGCATTCGGGGGCTCGATCCGTTCTTCGCCAGTAATCAGCGCGACCTGCGCCACACCCTTGATCGCGACAATCCGGTCGTAAATCTCGCGCGCCAGCAAGCGAAGCGGAAAGCCCATCATCCCGCTCGAGTAGCCACACATCCTCTCGACCGCGAGATGGGTTTTGCCTGTATTCGTGGGGCCAAGAATGGCGGTAAGGGAAGCGCGCGGCTCGGGCAAAATTATACTCGGGTGTTATGCTGCTGCGTTCGCAACCAGCTCTTTTAGAGTAACCGATGTATCGGCCAGTTGATCTGGCGTGAAGGTCATTCCCTCCACCACCAGCGCTTTGCCCTGAACATAATCCTTGACCATATTGACGCAATCTAGCGCGATGACTTTGCCTGTTTTCAGGTAGATCACCGAAAAGCTGCGCGTCGCAGGATCGCCGCGAAGCACGGTTGCATCATAATCGACCGACAGCCCGACAGTCTGCAACCGCAAGTCATACTGGTTCGACCAGAACCACGGAACGGTGCGATAAACGGTAAGTTCGCCGGTAATACTCTTGGCGACCGCATTGGCCATGTCATTAGCATTCTGGACCGATTCGACCCGCATGACCGCGCCGCCGGCAAAGTCATTGGCGTGCGCTGCGCAATCGCCAATCGCGTAAATGTCAGGTAACGATGTCCGGCAATATTCATCGACATCGACCCCGCCGCCACCCGAAGCCCCGGCGTGCAGCAACGGCGCAACCGATGGGATTATGCCGATGCCAACAATCACCAGTTGGGCGGCAACCACTTCACCATCCGCCAATTCGACGCCGCTGACATGGGTATCACCCTTTATCAAAGTCACTTGAACTCCCAACCGAACATCGACGCCGTGCGACCGGTGTTCGGCCTCGTAAAAGCGCGACAGTGGCTCACCAGCAACGCGGGCAAGCACGCGGTCCATCGCTTCGAGCAACGTCACTTTCTTGCCCATCTTGGCGAGCACCGCCGCCGCCTCGAGCCCGATGTAGCCGCCGCCAATAATCGCGACGTCGGTAACGTCAGCAAGCCCACCCAATATCCCGTCAACGTCGCGGCGATTGCGGTCATAATGCACGCCGGGCAGATTGGCTCCGTCGCACTGTAACCAACGCGGGCTGCCGCCGGTGGCCCAGATTAACTGGCCGTAACTTATCGCATCGCCGTCCGAGGTCGTCACCGAATAGGCGGTTGCATCGACCGCATCGACTTTCTTCCCGAGCAGCATGTCGATCTGACGTTCGGTCCAAAATGCAGGAGGCCGGATCAGGATCCGTTCGAACGCCTTTTCACCAGCAAAATAGTCCTTCGACAATGGCGGGCGTTCATAGGGATGCTCGGCCTCGTCGCCGACAATTGCGATGCTGCCCTCGAATTTCGCCTGCCGCAGCGCAATTGCTGCCTGAGCGCCGCCGTGGCCGCCGCCGACAATCAAAACGTCATAACTAAGCATCAAGCTTTGGCCTCTGCCGGATTGAGATAGCGTCCGTCGACTGCTGGTTCGAGATACCGCCCATCGACATAGACTAATGGATCGACAATCTCGGCTGTATAGGCCGCCCGCACCTCGCCAATGAACACACTGTGGGTGCCATGGTCTACCCTGTTGACGACTCGGCAAATGAAGCTGGCTTGACCATCGGCGAGCCACGGCGTTCCGGCATCATCCTGCCAGTCGCCCTCGTCGAACCGCTCTTCGCCACGTTTGGCACCACCGCAATTGCGCGAAATCTGTTCCTGCCCCGAATGAAGCATGTTGATGGCAAAATCGGCACCAGCGGCCAGCGGCAGATGCATCGACGCCGCTTGAGCAACGCAGACCAGCATGGTCGGCGGATCGAGGCTGACCTCGCTGCACGCGGTCGCCGACATCGCGTAACGGACGCCGTCGTGCCGAGCGCTCACCACCATCACCGCTTTGGCAAAACGGCGCAGGCCAAGGCGCATCTGGTCGGTGACGGCGGATTGATCCATTGCTTTGCCCTAGACTGGAGTGACCCGAAGCGCGATAGGCAAAAGCGTGGGGGCTGGCTAGCCCTCCATCTTGCGACGCCTGAAAATAGCTGGCAGAGGAAGCATATGAGCACCCTCCCCCAACTCGACTTCGCGCTTGGCGAAAACGCCGAAATGATCCGCGACAGCACGCACCGTTTTGCGAGCGACAAGATTGCGCCGTTGGCCGCGAAAATCGACGCCGACGACTGGTTCCCGCGCGATGAATTGTGGACGGCGATGGGTGATCTCGGGTTGCACGGCATCACCGTAGGCGAAGAAGATGGCGGGCTTGGCCTTGGCTATCTGGAGCATGTTATTGCGGTCGAGGAAGTAAGCCGTGCCTCGGCATCGATCGGGCTTTCCTATGGCGCGCACAGCAACCTGTGCGTCAATCAGGTCCGCCGTTGGGGATCGCCTGAGCAGAAAGCGAAATATCTCCCCAAACTGATTTCCGGCGAGCATGTCGGCAGCCTTGCAATGTCCGAAGCAGGCGCGGGTTCCGATGTTGTTTCGATGAAGCTTCGCGCAGATGCTGTTCAAGGCGGCTATATCCTAAACGGCACCAAATTCTGGATTACCAACGCGCCTTATGCTGACACGCTCGTGGTTTACGCCAAAACCGCGCCCGAAAGCGGGTCGCGCGGCATCTCGGCATTCCTGATCGAAAAAGACGATGAAGGTTTCGCCATCGGCCAGAAAATCGACAAGATGGGGATGCGCGGATCGCCGACGGCCGAGCTGGTGTTCACCGATTGCTTCATCCCCGAAGACCGAATCATGGGCCCACTTCACGGTGGTGTTGGCGTGTTGATGAGCGGCCTCGATTACGAACGCGTTGTGCTCGCCGGTTTGCAATTGGGCATCATGCAGGCCTGCCTCGATGTTGTGTTGCCTTTCGTCCGCGAACGCCAGCAATTCGGCAAACCAATCGGCGCGTTTCAATTGATGCAGGGCAAAATCGCCGACATGTATGTCGCGCTGAATTCGGCGCGGGCGTATACTTATGCGGTGGCGCGCGCTTGCGATGCTGGACAGACAACGCGGTTCGATGCGGCGGGTGTCATCCTGCTGGCATCGGAAAATGCGGTGAAGGTCGCAAACGAAGCCATTCAAGCACTTGGTGGCGCTGGCTACACCAAGGACTGGCCGGTCGAACGGCTGTTCCGCGATGCCAAGTTGCTCGACATAGGTGCCGGCACCAACGAAATCCGCCGGATGCTCATCGGCCGCGAACTGATAGGCGCGGCGTAAAAAATGAACCGACAGGTCACTCGATATAACCGCTATCAGGCTCGCATCGGCTTCTCGCCCTGACCTCTTTTTGAATCACGCAGAGGCGCAGAGGACGCAGAGAAGAATTTTCTTCCGCCCTTCTCAAAGCCTCTGCGTTCTCTGCGCCTCTGCGTGAACCAAATTCAAAAAGGATCGAAACATGCCCCGCAATTACGACATCGCCGAACTTCGCCGTCTGGACATCGCCCACCACTTGCCCGCCCAAGCCGACTGGCAGGAAATCGAGGACTTAGGGGGCAGCCGGATCATCACCCATGCCGATGGCTGCTACATCCACGACGGCGATGGCAACCGGATACTCGACGGCATGGCTGGCCTGTGGTGCGTCAACGTTGGCTATGGCCGCTCAGAACTCGCCGATATCGCAAAAGAGCAAATGCTCGAACTGCCCTATTACAACAGCTTCTTCAAAACCGCTAACCCGCCTGCGGTCATGCTCGCCGACAAGATTGCCAGCCTGACGGGTGGCCGCCTGCCGCATGTTTTTTTCAACAGCTCCGGCTCAGAAGCCAACGACACAATCCTCCGAATGGTCCGCCACTACTGGCAAGTGAAAGGCGAGCACAGCCGCACAATCTTCATCAGCCGCCACAACGCATATCACGGCTCAACCGTTGCCGGGGTTAGCATGGGGGGGATGAAGGGAATGCACGGACAGGGCTTCCCGGCCCCCGGTGTGTTGCCGATGGCCGGGATCGAGCATGTCCGCCAACCCTATTGGTATAATGAAGGCCGCGATATGACGCCGGAAGACTTTGGAACCGCGTGCGCGCAAGCCATCGAGGACAAGATCATCGAAGTCGGCCCCGAAAACGTCGCCGCGTTCATCGGCGAACCGGTGCAAGGCGCTGGCGGCGTCATCATCCCGCCTGCCAATTACTGGCCGCAGGTCGAAGCGATCTGCCGGAAATATGGCATCCTTCTGGTCTGCGATGAAGTCATCTGCGGCTTCGGTCGCACCGGCAATATGTGGGGGCACGAAACCGTTGGCGTCCAACCCGACATCATCGCGATGGCTAAGGGGTTATCGTCAGGCTACCTCCCGATCTCCGCCGTTGCGGTCAGTGCCGACATCATCAAGGTGATGAAAACCGGCGGCGATTTTGTTCACGGTTACACCTATTCGGGGCACCCAGTGGCTTCGGCTGTGGCGCTGCGCAATATCGAGATTATGGATCGCGAAGGGCTGGTCGAACGCACCCGAAACGAAACCGGGCCGTATTTGGCGCAGGCCTTGGCAACGCTCAGCGACCATCCGCTGGTCGGCGAGGCCCGCTCCATTGGCCTGCTCGGCGCCGTCGAAATCGTCGCCGACAAAGCCACCGGCGCTCGCTTCGGCGGCAAGGAAGGCACTGCGGGTCCGATGGTCCGCGATCACTGCATCGCCAACGGCCTGATGGTCCGCGGCATCCGCGACAGCATCGTAATGTGCCCACCGCTGATTATCACGACGGCGCAGATCGACGATCTGGTCGGGATTATCCGCAAGTCGCTTGATGAGGCGGAGCCGAGGTTGCGGGCGATCTAATCTCTAAGCCCCTTTCCTTAAGGGGAGGGGCTTACTCTTATCCGGTCGTGTCGAGCGAAGACGAGAAACCCATCTACAGCGCACAATCTCACGGCCTCTCGTCTTCGCTCGAGGCGAACGGAACTGATTTGGGTGCAGTCTGGACAATTGATCGAGACCCGCTACCACGCCTCTATGCAAAAACTTCTCCTCACCCTCCTCGTGCCGGCCCTCCTTACCACCCCAGCCGTCGCCGCCCCGAAACCAGCCAAGCCAAAACCCCCCATCCTTACCTGCAAAACGGCCACCCCCGAAGGCCTGGCATACACAGTCATCAAACCCGGCAAGGGCGAAAAGCCATCCGCCAACGCCAAGGTCAGAGTGAACTACAAGGGTATGCTGACCTCCGACGGCAGCGAATTTGACTCCGGCAAAAACGCCGAATTCACCGTCGACGGAGTTATAAAAGGCTTCGGCCAAGGCCTGCAAATGATGCAGCCGGGCGCGAAATACCGGCTCTGTATCCCATCGAAGCTTGGCTACGGAGAGGCAGGCACCGGCCCGATCCCGGCCAACGCCGATCTGGTGTTCGAGGTCGAACTTCTGTCCTTCACCAACCCTCCGCCAAAGCCGGTATTGCCCGTCGCCGAACGCACCTGCGATCAGACCACCACGTCGGGCCTAGGCTATCGAATCATCAAGCCCGGAACCGGAAAAGCACCAACCGCCGCCGACATAGCGCTGGTCGACTTCACCACTTTCGACGCCAAGACCGGCGTCGTTATGGAAAAGCGCGAGTGGGAGAAAATCCCTTTGGGCCAAGCAACACCAGCTTTTGGCGAGGCACTCAAGCTGATGCAGATTGGCGCTAGCTTCACCTTCTGCCTGCCCAAAGCTGCCGGTGCCGCCGCGAGTCCCGACATCAACATCCGAGCCGATTTGCTGGATGTGCGGCCCGCGCCTGCGGTTTAACCGAATTAGCCTTTGGCTACGCCAGCAGCACAACCGGGCTGGCGCTGCCCCAGTGCATCGAAACCTTGTCGCCCCAGGTGAAGTCCTCTTGGTCCGTCCGCGACAGATTGGGGCGGCGAACCCGCATCATCGCGCCGCCTTCGAGTTCGATTTCAAACACGGTGCAGTCGCCCAGATAGCTCATGCCCTTGATGATGCCGCGCGAGAAGTTGTGGCCTTCGGGAGAATCCTTGGCCGCACCTTCGACCGCCTTTCCTTCGCCCGGAACATGAAGCGTAATTTTCTCGGGCCGCACCGCGACCCAAACGTCCGAACCATGCGCGCCGGTGACGCCGTGGTTGAGGTAAATCTTGCCAACCCCCGGACAATCGACGGCGGCGCAGTCTGGCTCGTCGATTGTCAACTTGCCTTCGAAGGTATTTACCGACCCGACAAAATCCGCGACAAATCGATTGGCGGGATATTCGTACAGGTCGGCAGGAGCAGCCAGTTGAGCGACCTCGCCTTTGTTGATGACCGCAATCCGACACGCCATCGACAGCGCCTCATCCTGATCGTGGGTTACGGTCACGAAGGTAATGCCAACCTTTTCCTGAAGCTCGGTCAATTCGAACTGCATCTGCGAACGCAGCTTCGCATCGAGCGCAGACAGCGGTTCGTCGAGCAAAAGGACTTTTGGCCGCATCACAAGGCTTCGCGCGAGCGCCACGCGTTGCCTCTGCCCTCCCGACATCTGGTCGGGCATCCGGTCGCCAAAGCCACCTAGTTTTACCATCTCAAGCGACTCTTCGACTCGCTCCCTGATCTCCGATTTCGCCACCCCCGATATCCGGAGGCCATAGCCGACATTGTCGGTCACGCTCATATGCGGGAACACCGCGTAGCTTTGGAACACCATGTTGACCGGCCGCTTGTTCGGCGGGACGTTGGCCATATCCTGCCCGTCGATCAGGATCTGCCCCTCGGTCGGCAGCTCGAACCCGGCGATCATTCTGAGCAATGTGGTCTTGCCGCAACCCGATGGCCCGAGCAGTACGAAGAACTCGCCCGAGAGAATATCAAGGCTGACATTGTCGACCGCGGTCACCTTGCCGAAGCGTTTGGAGACGTTGCGGATCTGGATAATTGGGGTTTTGGTCTCGGTCATCAGTGAGTCATTTCTAGTGAGTTTGGGAAATGCCTTTGGCACCCTGCACCTTCAGGGCAACGGCGGTCAGGACAACCGTCAAAAGGATAAGCAAAGTCGATGCCGCATTGACCTCGGGCGTGACCGAGAAGCGGACCATCGAGTACACCTTGACCGGAAACGTTATGGTATCAGGCCCACTGGTGAAGAAAGTAATCACAAAGTCATCGAGGCTGAGTGTGAACGCCAGCAGCGCTCCGGCGACCAGGCTCGGCTTCATATGCGGCAGCAGGACATCGCGGAATACCTGCCACTCGGTTGCCCCAAGATCGCGGGCGGCTTCCTCCTCTTCCTTGTTGAACCCAGCCAGCCGCGACCGCACGACCAGCGCCACGAACGGGAAACAGAAGGTAATATGCGCAATCGTAATCGCCGAGAGATTGAGCGGCCATATCATTCCGCTAGGCCATTCGATCTTGGCAAAGAAAATCAGGAACGCAACGCCTAAGCAAATTTCGGGAACGATGATCGGCAGCGCCATCGTCCCCTCAACCGCACCCTTTAACGGAAAGCGGAAACGCCAGAGCATGACCGCTGCCAGCGCGCCCAGTATAAGGCTGAAAATCGTCGCCAGAAACGCGATGGTCAGCGAGTTGACCAGCGCCTCGACCAGCGAGCTGTTATCCAGCGCTTTCTCGTAATATTTGGTGGTGAAGCCCTTCCACTCAATGTTGCGCTTGCTGTCGTTGAAGCTGAAAATCATCAGCACGATCAACGGCGCGTAGAGAAAGATCATCGTTAGCGCGACCCAACTGCGCATCCAGAATTTGCGCGTATATTCGAGCGGCGCGACGGGGGTTCGGTTGAACATCAGTGCCGCTCCCCCGCCTTGTTCCCGCGCATCGATTGCAGCGCGATCAGAATGAACATCGCGTAGATCAAAAGGAACGAAAGCGCCGCGCCAAAGGGCCAGTCATTGGCTCGCTTGAACTGGCGTTCGATGACGTTGGCGATCATCTGGCTATCGGTGCCGCCCATCAGGTCGGGCGTCAGATACGCACCGAGTGCGGGGATGAGCGTGATCATCACGCCCGCAATGATGCCGGGTCCAGCAAGCGGCACGACTACTTTTAGTAGCGTCCGCAAATGCCCCGCACCCAGATCGAGGCTTGCCTCGATCAGCGATTTGTCCAGCCGGTCGAGCGCCGAATACAGCGGCAACACCATGAAAGGCAAATGCACATATACCAGCCCGAGCACCACCGCGAAATTATTGTAAAGCAACTGGACTGGTGTCCACGCTTCCAATGGCTGCATCCCGACCATCATTCGAAGCCAGCTTGCGCCTTCCCACAATCCGCCAAGCCCTTTGTTGGCGTACCCATTGGTTCCCATCAGCGCCATCAATGCGTAGGTTCGGATCAACAGGTTGGTCCAGAACGGCAACATGATGCCGAGAAGCAACCAGGGTCGCCATTTCGGCGCGGCAAAGGTAATCGCCATCGCGACCGGAAAACCGACGATCAGGCAAATGAGTGTGACCAGCGCCGCGACGGCCAGCGACTTCAGGAATATCGAGAGATACAGCCACTCGATCGCCCGCTTGTAGTTGTCGAGCGTCCCCGAAATCTCAATGGTTGCTGGCCCGTTATTCTGACCAAAACTGTAAAGCCAGACAATCCCCATCGGCACCACAAAGAACAGGATGAGCCAGAAAACCGGTGCCGTCGCAATCGCGGCAAACGGCCGTTTCTGGGCTTTCCAGTCTTGGAGCGGGGTCGCCATGCCAGCTGCCCGCTAATCCAACAACTTTGTCACCCCCGCGAAGGCGGGGGTCCATGGTCGGAACTCACCGCAAACCAACCGGTCAGGCCATGGATTCCCGCGTTCGCGGGAATGACAAAGAGAATTGGGCGAAATGCGGCCCACGTTTACGCCGCCCGAACGCGGGTGAAGGCCTCCTCATATTTCGGTTGAAGGTCCGGATTGAACTTCGCATATTCGCATTTCGCGAGCACATCTGCCGGCGGGAAGATGACCGGGTTGTTCTTGTAAGTGTCGGGCATCAAAGCCTTCGCCGCATCGTTTGGCGTTGGATAGAGGATTGTTTCGGTAATCTTTTTGCCCGCCTCGGCATCGAGCAAATAGTTGATAAACGCATGGGCATTTTTCGGATGAGGCGCGCCTTTTGGGATGCACAGATTGTCCGAATTGAGCTGACTGCCTTCCTTGGGAATGACAAAGCCGATGTCCTTGTCCTCAACCATCGCCTGGGCAATGTCGCCATTATATTCGAGGACCAGATCGACTTCGCCCTTCAGCAGCATGTCCTGGCCATTGTCTTCGTGGAACGCCTTGATGTTGGGCTTCTGCTTGATCATCATCGCTTCGATGGCCTTCAGATCGGCGTCGGTCAGCGCATTCACCGAATTGCCCATATATTTGCCGTAGAGCCTGAACATGTCGCCAGCCTCGGACAGCACCGCGATCCGCCCCTTATATTCATCGCTGTCGAACAGCACCTTCCAGCTATCGGGCGCGGCCTTGACCTTAGATTTGCGGTACCCAATGCCCAGCGCCAGCCAAGTGTAAGGCATCGAATGCTTGCGCGCCGGATCGTAAGGCACGTCCTGATAGTCTTTGGCGACATTTTTAAAATTCGGGATTTGCGTTCTGTCGAGTTCCATCAGCATATCCGCCGACGCCATCCGCTCGACAAAATCGTTCGACGGGACGATCACGTCATAGCCTTGATTACCCGCGCGAAGTTTGGCAAACAGCTCGTCATTGCTGGCAAACAAGGTCATGTTCACATCGACGCCGCCCGCTTCCTTGTAATCTTCGAGCGTCGTCTCGCCGATATAAGTATCCCAGTTGTAGAAGTTCAGTTTGGCCTCTTCGCCATTGGCGAGCTCTTTCGCCTCTTTCTCGCCACAGCCCGCCAATGCGCCTGTCAGCGAAAACCCAACGGCGGCAACGCCCATGCCCTTGAGCATCGCGCGGCGGTTGCTACCTGCGTGTAAAAAAGTTTTAAAGTCCATCGAATTTCTCCCAGCAGGTCTATGTCCCTGTCCCATATGCTGGACCAAAAATCGACGAACGAAAAGCCCCTTTTTTCCGACGTTTGCGAGCAGTTTTGCGACGTAATATTATTGCCCACCGCTGATATTATTGTGCAGCGCAGCAAAGCTTAGTTCGCAGATGCGGCTTGCTCCTTATCGATGGCCAATTGGACTTGTTTATAAAACAGTCCGCGCTTCTGCGCTTGATCGCCCCCCTGCCGGTCAGTCGCTTGCGGCCAGTTGCTGTTGGATGCAATGACCAGCTTGCGCTTGGGATCGATGAAAATCCCCTGCCCGAAGATGCCTTGGGCGGCATAGCTGCCATCGTTCATCGTCCACCACTGATAGCCGTATCCGCTGTCAGCTTCGCCGATATCGGCCTGCTTGGTTGTCGCGGCAGCTATCCAGCCGTCGGGCAACACCGCTTTGCCGCCAGCAATCCCGCCGCCCAGCATGAACAGCCCCATCCGAGCATAATCGCGGGTCGATGCCTGAATGCAGCATCCGCTTATTTCATGGCCGGTCGAACCCAATAGCCAGCTGGCGTCCTGCTCCATCCCGAACGGTGCCCATATTTTTTCCGACAGATATGCTGACAATGTTTTCTTAGTGGCCGAGCTGACCAGCACGCCAATCAAGTTTGTTTCACCAGTCTTATATACCCACTTCGTGCCGGCCGGTGCCTCGCGCGGCAGTTTTCGCATGTAGCTAACGGTGACGTCGACGCCTTCCTCTGGCTTGTGCGCGTTGAACAAAGCGACGTCGGATTTCTTGTCGCCATAATCCTCGTTCCACTTCACGCCCGATGTCATCGTCAACAACTGCTTGATAGACACATCGTCATAGGCGGACCCTTTGAGGTCGGGGATATAGGCCGACACCATGTCGTCGATGCTTTTGATATAGCCGTCTTTGATCGCCGCACCGACCAACGTCGAGGCGAAAGACTTGGCAACCGAGAAGCTCGTCCACTTGCCGTCGCCATTGAAACCAAGGCCGTACTTTTCCACGCGGATTTTGCCGTCATGGATGATAACCAGTCCAGCGGTCCGCTGGTCCTTCATATAAGCATCGACGTCGATGCCAACATCAAGTGGTGCGCCTTTAGGCATCGGATAGACGTCGTCGCCCGCCTCAATAATGTTGGCCTTCGCCAGTATCGGGATTCGGTCCAAGGACCGAAATGCAGCGTCGCGTTGGGGAATTGACCAGAACAGCACGTTAGTATCGGTCGGCATATTGGACACGAGCGCCTTCATGTCTTTGTCCGCAGTCACCCAAAACAAGCCTAACGCCGCAGCGATGACCAGCAATATGCTCAATATCCATTTCTTCACGAAGCCCCCTCCAGACCATATCAGCTTTTTACCAGCGTAACTTGAGCGACATTGATAGCGCCGCCCCTAAATCCACCTTCGCAGTACATCAGATAAAAGCGCCAGAGGCGAACAAATTTTTCGTCAAACCCGGCTGGCAACAGCCCTTCGTTTGCCGCCGCGTCAAAACGTTCGCGCCACTGCTTTAGGGTTTCGGCATAATGCAGTCCGAAATCATGCTGGTCATGCCATGCCAATCCGTTTGCTTGCGCGATTGCTTTGAAACGGCTTTCCGACAGCAGCATCCCGCCGGGGAAAACATAGCGCTGGATAAAATCAACGCTGCGCGAATATTGATCGAAGATGTCGTCGGCAATTGAGATAAACTGAAGCGCGGCCCGACCGCCGGGTTTCAGGTTGAATGCAATTGATGTCAGGTATGCGGACCAATATTCCTGACCGACCGCCTCAACCATTTCGACGCTGGCTATTGCATCGAATGCGCCTTCGATATCGCGGTAATCAGTCAGCGTGATAATTCCGTGTTCCTCCGTAACACTTTGTTGTTCAGCATAGGCTTTTTGCTCTGGAGACAAGGTTATTCCGTGATATCTGATGTCTGCGCGGGCCATCGCCCTTTTTGCAAGGCTGCCCCAGCCGCAACCGACTTCAAGCAAGTGGTCGCCATCTTTCAGATTGAGCCGGTCGAGAAGCAGGTCGATTTTTCGCAACTGCGCCGTTTCGAGTTGCTCGCCACCGCCAGGTAGCTCGGCAAAAATCGCGCTTGAATAGGTCATGCTTTCATCGAGCCACGCCGCGTAAAAATCGTTGCCCAGATCATAATGGAATTCGATGTTACGCCGCGCGCCTGATCTGCTGTTTCGTCGGAAATGATTGAGCAATCGAGCCGCCAAGCGCATTGGTGCTGATGCACGCGCGCTGTTGCCCAACGCGTTGCGGTTCAGCGTAAATAGCGCAAATATCTGAACCGGGTCGGGACTATCCCATTCGCCTTTGTCCCATCCTTCATACAGGCCGATAGAACCGTTCCAGGCAATCCGCCGCAACGCGCGCCAGCTTCGGATGTTCATTTCGGCTATCGGTCCCGCGCTTCGTCCACCCAAAATCCTGCGACTGCCATCGGGCAGTTGGCCTTCAATCGAACCTTTGTCCAACCCTGAATCGATCCGGTCGAGCAAGCGGTTCAGGCTTCCGGCAAATACTCCGACCTTGCCAGCAGAGAACTCCGATGCGCGAGACGAACTTCTGCGCATGTTCTGGTTTGAAGCGTTCATATTCGCGCTATGCTATAGCGCGGAAGCCAATGCAATCGCCGCCAACCGGCGACTGCAATATCGATTATCGCTTCCGCAATTCGTCGCGAATTTCGGTGAGCAGCTCGACATCAGTTGGACCGGCATCAACGGTTTTGTTGCGCATTACCTTGCCAACCCAACGAACAATCATGAAGATGACAAAAGCAAAGATCAGGAAGTTGATGATCGCAGTAATAAACGCGCCGTAGCCGAGCATCGGCACGCCAGCCGCTTTCAACGCCACATAATCAGTTAACGGAACGCCCTCGGGCACCGCGCCCAGCAGCATATATTTGCTGGAAAAATCAACACCTCCAAAAATCGCACCAACCACCGGCATGATCAGGTCGTCGGTCAAAGATTTGATGATTGTAGCAAAAGCCCCGCCGATCATAACGCCGACCGCCAGATCGAGCACATTTCCACCCGCAATAAATGCCTTAAAATCACTCCACATTGCTTTTCCTCCCAATATTCAAAAGCGCATTGATAATGTGGCATTTTTCAATTCAAGTCGATAGCAATGATTGAAACCGCAGAACAACCGCCTTATGTATACAACACACAGGCTAGCTAGAGGCAAGGGAGCCCATCTGATGCGTACCGATTTTGCAAAGTTTTTGATCGTACCGTTTGCAGCGGTTTCACTCGCCGGTTGCGGCATTAACAGCGTTCCGACAGCTGAAGAAAATGCCAAGGCAAAATGGGCTGATGTGCAGGCCGCTTTTCAAGAGCGCGCAAACCTCATCCCCAACCTCGCCAATGTAGTGAAGGGTGCAGCTGCACAGGAAAACAAGACGTTGACCGAAGTTATTGAAGCACGCGCTAGCGCAACCGCTTCCAATATTCAGGTCAACCCGTCCGATCTGTCAGACCCTGCCAAAATGGCCGCGTTTCAGGGCGCGCAGAACCAACTGTCGGGCAGCCTTGCGCGCCTGCTTGTTTCAGTGGAGGCCTATCCGCAACTGAAAAGCCAAGAGGGCTATTTGAGGCTTCAGGACCAACTCGAAGGCTCGGAAAACAAAGTGCGTATCTCGCTGCGCGATTATAACGAGGCAGTGCGCGGATATAATACCACCATCCGCACCTTCCCCGATATCATCGGCGCGAAGGTGATCCACGGTGCGAAACCGATGGTTCCTTATCAAGCAACTACGCCGGGAGCCGAGGCAGCGCCAACTCTCGACATGGCACCGGCTTCGTAATCACCCTCCTGCGGGATAAAAAGATGACCAAGGCCGCTGGCCTGTTGATTGCGATGCTGCTGGTTTTGACCGGAGGTCCAGCGTTTGCGCAGGAGTTTCCGAAGCTGACCGGTCGCGTCGTCGATCAAGCCGATCTCCTCGATCCGGCACAAGAAGCGGCTTTGACCGCCAAGCTTGAAGGGTTGGAAACGCGGACCAATCGGCAGCTTGTGGTCGCAACGCTAAACTCGCTCGAAGGCTATGAAATATCCGATTACGGCTACCGGCTCGGGCGTCAGTGGGCGCTTGGACAGGATGGCAAGGGCGAAAGCGAAAAGGATAACGGTGCAATTCTGATCGTCGCGCCGAATGAACGAAAGATGCGGATCGAGGTCGGATACGGCCTTGAGCCGGTACTAACCGACGGGCTGTCATCGTCGATCATCCGGAATGATATCACCCCCGCATTCAAAGCGGGCGATTTCCCGGCAGGGATCAACGCAGGCGTCGACCGGATTGTGACTCAATTGGAACTACCCGCCGACGAAGCCGCCAAAATTGCTGCCGCTGCTGGTCAGCAAAACCGGAACAGCAATGGCGAAGGCATCCCCATCGGCGCCATCATCTTCATGCTCTTTTTCATCTTTTTCGTCGTGTTACCAATCATCCGGTCGCTCGGCGGCGGCGGCCGCAAGCATCGGCGTGGCGGTGTTGGGCCGGTCATTATCTGGGGCGGCAATGATTGGGGCGGCGGCGGTGGCTCCTCTTGGGGTGGCGGCGGAGGTGGCGGCTTTGGCGGTTTTTCGGGTGGCGGCGGCAGCTTCGGCGGCGGCGGTGCTTCGGGAGGGTGGTAACGATGGCAAAGGTCGATCATGTGGACAATGCCGACCATTTGCTGGTCACGGCGGCGGTCGCCAATGCGGAGCGGCGTACCAGCGGCGAAATCGTTACAATAGTCGCCGATCTATCCGACCATTATGAAGATATCGGCATGGCTTGGGCCAGCGCTGCGGCATTGCTTGCGCTCTTTTTCTGTATGGTGTTTCCCGATTTCTACCTTGGGATTATTGACCGCATGACGGGCGGTTGGGAGCATGAATACAGCCCGCGCGAATATCTGGCATTGCTGCTAACTGCGCTTGGGCTGAAATGGTTCGGCACGTGGCTAATCATGAAATGGATGCCCTTGCGACTGGCGCTGACGCCGAAACATATCAAACTCGCCCGCGTTCGCGGACGCGCGGTCAGCATGTTCAAGGTTGGTACCGAAGCCAAGACAGTCGGTCGAACTGGCGTGTTGCTGTATCTGTCGATGAAAGAACACCGCGCCGAAATCGTTGCCGATGAGGAAATTGCCAAACTGGTCGCGCCAGAGGTTTGGGGCGACGCGATGGTTGATTTGCTCGCTCATGTGAAAGCAGGACGTCCGGGCGAAGGCATGGCGGCGGCGGTGACACAAATGGGCGTCGTGCTGGCCGAACATTTTCCCAAAGGCAGCGAAAACCCGAATGAATTGCCTGACCGGTTAATCGAACTTTGACCCTTCGACATGCTCAGGGCGAACCCGAAGAAATCATGTGGCAAGGCAAGTTTGTCACCGCCAAACGGCGCGGCAAATGGGAATATGTGTCACGCGCGCGCGGTATCAAAGCAGCGGTTATTCTAGCTATCGAGGACGGGCACGTTTTGCTGGTCGAGCAGTATCGCGTGCCGCTTGGCGCTAACTGCCTCGAGCTCCCCGCAGGCCTTATTGGTGACCATGACGAGAGCGAAGAGGCTCTAACCTCGGCAGGACGCGAACTGGAGGAAGAAACCGGCTACCGCGCCTCTAAACTTGAAATCATTGGCGAATTTTTCTCTTCGCCTGGAATGGTCAGTGAAAGCTTTACGTTGGTCCGCGCCTCAGGTCTTGAGAAAACAAGCGAAGGTGGCGGTGTTGACGGCGAGAACATCACCGTCCACCGAATTGCTCTCGATCACGTATCACAATTCATTACCGAAAAACGCGCAGAAGGCTGCACCGTCGATGTCAAATTACTGATGTTGCCCGGGATGGTGCTGGCCTGAGTGAGCTCAGCGGAAGTTATCAGCGTAGGTTTGCAGCTTGAGCGTTTTCGGTGGCGTCGGGATGAAGGTCGCTTCGATCCCCTTTTTGGCTGCATAAGCGCGCGCTGCCTCGAGTGTCGGGAATGTCAGTTCGATCTGGGTCTGGGTATCGCCAGAGCCTGCCCAGCCCATTAGCGGGTCGGCGTCGCGCTTTTCGCTGGGAACGAATTCCAAAACCCATTCATCGGTTCGCGCCTTGCCCGATTGCATGGCGTTTTTCGGGCGTTGGTAAATGCGTGCGGTCATAGAGTTTCCTTGCCCGAATAAAGACAGATTCGTCAAGCCCTGCGGGCTTGCACTTTCTTTGTCTTCAAGCTGGCGACGCTTTCCCACGGAGCATCGGGCCAGTTATGTTTCGGGTAACGCCCGCGCATTTCCTTGGCGACATCCTGCCAACTACCGCGCCAGAATTCTGTCAGGTTCTGTGTTGTCTGGATGGGACGACCGGCAGGCGAGGTCAGACTAAGCACCAACGGAACGTGGTTGATGCCGACGCAAGGATGTTGATCCAAGCCAAACAATGCCTGCACCCGCAGTTCGACGGTTGGTCCGGCATCCGCCGCATATTCAATCATATGAGTGGTTCCCGCCGGGCTGATAAAACTCGACGGCGCAATCCGGTCTATTTGTTGCTTCCCGTCCCAACCGAGGATTGCTTCAATCGCATTGGAAAGAGCGGCCTTTGGAACGTCGCGAAGGCGAGTTTTGCCTGCGAGCGCCGGGAGCAGCCACTCGTTTGCAGAAGCTAACAGCGCATCATCCGACAGCCTATCGACCCCGGCAAATGCTGCCCGCTGGCGAAGAGCAACTGCGGCATCGGACCAAGGAAGTAACTGGAGCGAACCGTCCAACACTGCAGCCAACAACGCCTGCGCTGCAGCGGCTGGATCGGGCGCAATCTGTCCTTCCGCCAATACAATAGCGCCTAACCGACGCCGCATACGCGCTTCGACCCTGTCGGCGGCTGTGTCGTACCGAACGTCAGTCGCCGTTTCGATCCGGTCGGCAAAGCGAGCCAAAACCTGCGCTTCGGTCAGTGACGCAGCGGACAATATCCGGGCGCCAGACGCAGCGCCCTGAACATCGGCCACAGCAAGCCACTCGGCCGAGGCCAGTGGAGACGACGCATCCAGCCGGAGCCCGCGCCCCATTGCGCTCAGCCAGTTCTCGCCCTTGGCATCGCGGCGTTTGGCGATGCGGTCAGGAAAGCCAGCTGCGACTATTTCGCCGATGGACAAGCACGGGTGAGCCTCATTGTCCCCTGCCATCTTCGCAATCCGCCGCGCCAACGCTTTGGCTGCGTCGGTCCGCCCACCGCGATCATGCGCAAAGCGTTCGAAGCGCGCCTCGATATCCTCGCCCTGCCCGCCAAGACCGCGTTCTTGCAGCAGCAGCGCCAGCGTTGCGGCGTCCCCGGCCTGCCCGCTCCCGGACGCAACCAATACCATATGCGCCAGATTGGGCGGCAATGGCAAAGCAGCCGACCGCCTGCCGTGCGCTGTAATATTTCCTGCGTCGTCAACTGCACCAACCCCTGCCAGCGCCTTTCGGGCTTCGGCAATCGCAGGTGCGGGCGGTGGGTCAAGCCAAGGCAAATTGGCCGGATCGCTCTCGCCCCAAAGCGCACAATCGAGCAGAAGGGGCGAAAGATCGCTCTCCAGTATCTCGGGGGGATCGAAGGGTGGCAGGCCACCGTTTCCTGCCTCTTCCCAAAGCCGATAGGCAAACCCCGGTCCCTGCCGTGCAGCACGACCGGCGCGCTGTGTGGCCGCCGACAGGCTAGCACGCTCGGTCACCAGTCGTGTCACCCCCGCCGCCTGATCGAATCGAGCGCGGCGGGCCAGACCGCTGTCGATAACGATTCGGACTCCGTCGATGGTCAGGCTGGTCTCGGCGATGTTGGTGGCGAGAATGATTTTGCGGCGGCCTTCACTGTCAGGCGTGACCGCTAGGCGCTGAGTGGCGGGATCGATCTGCCCGTGAAGCTTGTGGATGCCGATGTTTTCGCCGAGATTGCCAAGCGCTTCCGCCGTGCGATCAATCTCGCGTACGCCGGGCAGGAACGCCAGTATGTCGCCGTCTGCCTCGGCCAGCGCCTGACGAACCGTCCGGGCCACATCGGCTTCAATCGGTTGATCCACCTTTCGGCCGACGTAGCGCAAAGTCAGCGGCCAGCTTTTGCCCTCGCTTTCAACGATCGGTGCACCGCCCATCAGCTTGGAGAAGCGCGCGCCATCGAGCGTTGCGGACATTGCCACTAGCCGCAGATCGGGCCGGAACGCTGTCTGTGCCTCCAGCGCCAGCGCCAAGCCAAAATCGCTGTCGAGACTTCGCTCGTGCACCTCATCGAATAGCATTGCTGATATGCCAGCCAGTTCCGGATCGGCAATGATCCAGTTGCGGAATATGCCTTCGGTCAAAACTAATATTCGCGTCGCCGTCGATTGCTTGCTGTCCATCCGAGTCGCATAGCCGACCGTTTGGCCAACAGGCTCGCCCATCAGTTCAGCGATCCGCTCCGCCGCCATTCGTGCGGCCAATCTCCGGGGTGACAGCAGCAGTATCTGTCCGCTGCACCACGGCTCGGCAAGCAATGCAGGCGCGACCATTGTTGTCTTGCCTGCACCGGGGGCAGCGATCAGCACTGCGTTGCTGGAAATTCTTAGATGCTGAAGCAGTTCGGGCAGAACTGTTTCGATGGGCAGCGCTGCCAAATATTTAGTAGACACGCGCAATGGCGAATTCGACCGTTTCGATCAGCGCCGCCTTTGCCTCTCCACCGGGAAAATGAGCAATCGCATCGATGGCCCGCTGACCATAATGCCGCGCTCGTTCGATGGTATCGTCGATTGCACCGTGGCTTCGGAGCAACGCAGTAGCGTGCGCCAGATCGGTATCGGAAATCCGGTTGCCGATCATCGCCTCACGCCAGAATGCCTGTTCTTCGGATGTGCCTCTACTGTTGGCGAGGATCACCGGCAGGGTAACTTTGCCATCGCGAAAATCATCGCCGCTGTCCTTGCCCATTGTCGCGCCGTCGGAGACATAATCAATCGCGTCGTCGACCAGTTGGAAAGCAATCCCGAGGTTGCGGCCATATGCGTCGAGTGCCATTTCCTGAGCCTCGCCGCTTTCGGCAACGACCGCAGCAATCCGGCACGCAGCGGCAAACAACGCTGCAGTTTTGGCGCCGATTATGTCTAGATAGCGCTCCTCGCTGGTTGCGATCTGGCGTTGCGCGGTTAACTGATTGACCTCACCTTCGGCTATCACCGCCGATGCGTTCGACAGAATTTTCAATACTTTGAGCGAACCATCCTCAACCATCAGTTCGAACGAACGGCTGAACAGGAAATCGCCGACCAATACCGCCGCCGGATTGCCGAAAATAAGGTTCGCCGCAGTCTTACCTCGACGCATGTCTGAGCCATCGACGACATCGTCGTGAAGCAGCGTAGCTGTGTGAATGAACTCGACAGCAGCCGCCAGCTTATGGTGCCGGTCACCCGGATAATCGAGCAGCCGTGCGCACGCCAGCGTCAGCATAGGCCGCATCCGTTTGCCGCCTCCTGCTATCAAATGCCCAGCCAATTCAGGTATTAACGGAATTTCTGACTGCATCCGGTCAAGGATCACCGCGTTTACACGGTTCATACCCGGCGCGACCAGTTTCAATATCGGCTCAAGCGAAGGTGTTCGGTGGCCGGCTAAATGATGAATACTTGCAGTCATTTCTCGACTGTCCTGCCGATGCCCCCGCGACAACGCAAGTGCTAAAGCCGCATTTGCCCTTGTCCAAAATGCACGAAAGCGGCACAGGGTCCGCATGGGCGACGACAATATATTGGAAAGCTATCGCAGCAGCATCGACAATATCGACGCCGCGCTGGTTTTTATGCTCGCCGAGCGCTTCAAAATCACTCAGGCTGTGGGCGAGCATAAGGCCAAATCAGCGTTACCCCCGGCCGACCCGGCTCGTGAGGAGCGACAAATCGAACGGCTTCGGCAACTGGCGCGCGATGCCAAACTCGACCCTGACTTCACCGAAAAGTTTCTGCGTTTCATCATCGACGAAGTAATACGGCACCACCAGCAGATCAGGGACGCCGGATAGGCATCTAACTGGCCGCTTTTGGCAGCCTCAGCCTCACCAGCAATCCACCCAGATCCTCGCTGACTTCAAGCGCTACGGTGCCATCGTAGATCTCAGCCACGTCGCGGACGATTGCCAAGCCCAAACCGGTACCGGGCTTTCCGGTGTCAAGTCGCGCGCCGCGGTCGAATATCCGTTCGCGTTCGGCTTCGGGGATGCCTTTGCCGTCGTCTTCAACAAGCATTTCAACGAAATCGCCGTTTTTCTCGACGGTCACGAACACGCTGCCACCGCCGTATTTCGCGGCATTTTCGATCAAATTGCCGAGCATTTCATCCAAATCCTGACGCTCGACACAGGCTGCAAGCGTCTTGTCACCCGCCATATCGAGCCGCACATGCGAATAGAGCCTGCTAACAGCGCGCTCGACCGATTCGAGGCTATCCCAGACATCGGCACGGCTGTGGCTGTGACCACGCCTGCCGACCGCCCGAGCGCGGGCAAGGTGGTGATCGACCTGCCTGCGCATCGTGGTCGCCTCGCGGATGACGGTTTCATCAAGATCGCTGGCTTTTGCGGTCGCGCTGTTCATAATCACGGTCAAAGGTGTTTTGAGCGCATGAGCAAGGTTGCCGGCGTGACGTCGCGATTCCTCGGCCTGTTTCTCATTATGGTCGAGCAATGCATTTAGTTCATTGACCATCGGCATCACTTCATCGGGCAGCGCTTGGGTAACTCGGCTTTCACGCCCGCTCCGCATCTCGGCGATGGCCTGACGAACTGCGCGTAACGGCCATAGGCCGTAAAACGTCTGCAAAGCCGCAAGAATAATCAGCCCCAGCGCCAGCAACATAAAACTCGTTATCAGAACGGTACGCAATTGCTCGACTTGGGAATCCAGTCCGTCGGTCGATTGCGCTACCATAAAAATCCAGCGGGTGTCGCTGTCAGGTAAGACTATGGCACGCTCAACAATTCGAACGGGTTCATCTCGACTTTTGATCGCATCGCGGAACCGGGTGCTGCTACCCGGAACATCAGCGCGTACCGGAAAGGGATCGTCCCACAGCGACCGGGAAGGTAAATCCTCCTGCCCCTTGCCACTGATCTGAAAATACAGGCCGCTGTTTGGTTCAAGAAAGCGCTGGTCGCCAAGCGCCCGGTTCATCCGAACCTCGCCATCGGGGCCAATTTCGGCCGAGGCAATCATTGCAGTCAGCACATATTCGAGCTGATCATCGAAATTGCGCTCAATCGAACTGGCGAGCACTCGGTCAAGCGCAATGCCGCCACCGATCAGCAATATCGTGATCCACGCGGCCGCCGTGACG
>JANPAM010000384.1:0-3536 GCA_031429915.1 Sphingomonadales bacterium
ATGCAGCAAGCGATGCCGCCATAAGACCTTTGCCGAGCGAGGAGACCACGCCGCCGGTAATAAAAATGAACCGCGCCATGGGAGAAAAGGCTTAAAGCGTCTTTGGGGTAAAAGACAAGCGAGCGAATCTATCGGCGCGAAATAATTTTGTGGGAAACCTGATTATTTATCGAGCGGAACCGCGTCGGTCGGTGCCGCTTTGTCAGCAATTGGCGCAGCGGGCGCAGTTTGCGCCGCGCCGCCAGAAGGTACTTCGGTTCGCTGCAATGTGCTGTCTATTTCGCTAGGGCCACCGTTTTGCGCGGCGACAAAAGCCAGAGCAATCGAAAGCGTTACAAATAGGGTCGCAAGGACTGTGGTTGCACGGGTCATGAAGTCTGCGGCACCGCGAGCAGACATCAGGCCAGAAGGGCTGCCACCCATGCCAAGGCCGCCACCTTCAGACCGCTGCATCAGAATGACCCCGACTAGCGACGCGGCAACAATGCCCTGAACAACGATAAGAAAATCAAACAAACCCATGAGACTATTCCGGAAGTTAAAGCGGCCTTGCGGCCTGTTAAGCCGCCCACATAGCGACTGGCCTTGCAATCTTCAATGCTAAACGGCTGCCGCCAGTATCGGCTCGAACTTAGCCGCCGTCAGACTTGCACCGCCGATTAAGCCGCCGTCGACATTCGGTATAGCCAACAACATTGCTGCATTATCGCCGTTCATCGAACCGCCGTACAATATCCGGATAGTCTGACCCGCCTCGCCAAATCGAACGCAAAGCTGCTCGCGGATTGCCCCGTGCATCTCTGCAACGTCGCTGTCTGCCGGGATACGCCCGGTTCCGATTGCCCACACAGGTTCGTACGCCACGCTCAGCCAAGTGCTATCGCTATCATCAGGCAGCGAGCCTTCCAACTGGCGCAGCACAATCTCAAGCGCCTGTCCTGCATCGCGCTCTGCCAAAGTTTCGCCAACACATAGAATGACCTTCAAACCCGCCTGCTTTGCAGCAATTGCTTTGGCACGGACATCCGAGTCAGTCTCGTGCTGGTCTGCACGGCGTTCGCTATGGCCCACGATAGTCATCACCGCACCGGCATCGGCGAGCATCGACGCTGAAACGCAGCCGGTATGTGCGCCAGATGCGTTCATATGGCAGTCTTGGCCGCCAATTGCGAAACCGGGTAACACCGTGGTCGCCCCGTCAATAAGGGTAGCAGGAAGGCAGACGCCACTATCAACGCCCGAGTAACGGCTAGCCGAATCCGCTATCAACGCAATTTCTGAAATATCAGCCGACGTGCCATTCATCTTCCAATTGCCAACTACCAACTTGCGCATTTGCGGTTCCTGTTTTTTGAATCTTGGCGTCTCCATGCCCGCGAACAGCCTTGAAATGCAACCATGCTTGATTGCGCGAACCTTGCCGCCTAAAGCGGCTGCCACATCACACCGCTTTGCCAAGTCACAGGACTGTTCGCTCCATGATTACCTTCGTTCGCTCAATGATTAAATCGCGCTTTGGCGCGTTGATAGCGATCGCGTTTGTCGCCCTTATTGCAGTCGCCTTTGTATTGGGCGACGTCACTGGGTCGAACAGCTTTGGTGGATTGAGTGGCGGCAATGTCGCAAGCGTAGGAGATAGAAAAATTACGCTTGGCGAGTTCAATGACGCGCTGGAAAACAGATTGAAGGCAGAGCGCCAAGAAAACCCCACACTTGATATGCCGCAATTCGTGGACGGTGGCGGATTGGATTCAACGCTGGAGCAACTGATCAACCGTTATGCCTTGGCAGTATTCGGCGACAAATACGGTATTGCTGTCAGCAGACCACTGGTCGATTCCGAAATATTGAAAATCCCGGGTGCCAAGGGCATCGACGGCAAATACAGCGCCGAAGCGTTTCAAGCATTTTTGCAAAATCTTGGGTTGTCCGAAAAAATGGTGCGCGACGATCTGACCCAGAACCTGTTCGCGCAACAGCTTTTGCCGACCGCTGCCAGCGGTCCGGCTGCTCAGGACAGCATGGTGTTGCCTTATGCTTCGTTGCTACTCGAAAAACGCAATGGCCAAGTGGCGATCATCCCATCGGCGGCTTATTTTCCGACGCAGCCACCCAGCGAAACCGTACTCGCCCAATATTACCGGACTAATGCGGCAAAATTCACAATTCCTGAAAAGCGCGCGATCAGTTACGCCTTGTTCGACGCGGATGTGGTCGCGGCCAGAGCCAAGCCGAGCGAGGCGGACATTGCGGCATATTACAAGTCAAATGCCGCTACTTTTGCCGCATCCGAAACCCGTGACATAAGCCAGATTATTGTGCCGACCGAAGCCGCTGCCAAATCGGTTGCGGCAAAGGTGACAAGTGGTCAGTCGTTGGCCGCAGTCGCAAGCGAACTCGGGCTCTCGGTTACTACAGCTTCGGGTGTCACCCGTACGGCTTTAACGGCTTCGGGTTCAAAAGCAGTTGCTGACGCAGTGTTCGCGACAGCGCAGGGCAAGCTTTCCGCACCAAGCCGGGGCAAGCTCGGCTGGTTCATCGCTCGCGTTGATGCAGTCAAGCAAGTTGGCGCACGCTCACTGGCCGCTGTTCGCGGTGAAATCGAAGCCACATTGACGGCGACACGTCGCGAAGAAATGCTTGCCGACCTGACCGCAGAAATGGAAGATGCCTTTGCCGATGGTGCGAACATTTCCGACGTTGCTAAAGCAAACGGATTGACGGTGGAGAATTCGCCAAAATTGCTTGCTAATGGCCAGAACACGGCGAATCCGGGTTACAAGCCAATTCCTGAAATGCAGGTGATCCTTCCCGCCGCGTTCCAAATGGAAAAGGACGGTGATGCACAGCTGATCGAAATCGAGCCCGGCAAACGTTTTGCAATGATTGCGATTGCCGATTTTGAGGAAGCCGCGCCGCCGCCGCTCGCCGCAGTGCGTCCAATCGTTCAGCAACAATGGGCGCTGGCCGAAGGTGCAAAGAAAGCGCGTGCCGCCGCCGATCAGATTCGAAAGGCGATTGATAGCGGCAAGCCATTAGCACAGGCGCTGGCAGCACTTGGTATCAAGTTGCCGCCGGTGGAATCGCTGTCGGGCACCCGCGCTGAGTTGAGTCGCGAAGGCCAGCCAATTTCGCCTCCGCTGTCGCTGATGTTCGCGATGAAAAAGGGCACCGCCAAGATGCTTCAGGCGCCGCAAAACCAAGGCTGGTTCGTTGTTCACCTGACCGATATTGTCAAAGGCGACGCAAGCGGCAACGCTGATATGCTGAAGGCACGTAAGACAGAAATGTCGGGGATATTGCAGCAGGAATACGCCGCGCAATTGATTGCGGCCGCGGCCAAAGACGTCGGCGTTGAAAAGAATGAAGACGGGATCAAGGAACTGCGTGCTCGCCTGACCAAACGTGACGGCAATTAAACCTATACTGGTTTGGCGCAAGCGGATTGCCGATACCGAAACACCGGTGTCGGCGGCGTTGAAGTTGTTTGTTGCAGAGCGCGGCGATTTCATTCTGGAATCGGTCGAAGGCGGCGA
>JANPAM010000385.1:0-1624 GCA_031429915.1 Sphingomonadales bacterium
GTTGGCGATCCGCCCTTGGCATTGCGGAACTTGTCCACACGCGCGAGTGCTAGTTCGGCAGAATTAGCTGGCAATGGCCGATGTGCGGCACCTGGTTTCAGATTGTCTTTCAAATGCAATCCGGTCGCGCGGCCAAACACCACCCGATCGATCAGCGAGTTCGAGCCCAACCGGTTCGCGCCGTGCACCGAGACGCACGCTGCCTCACCCACGGCATAAAGGCCGGGGACGACCGCGTCATCGTCGCCATTGCGCTTGGTCACAACCTGGCCGTGATAATTACACGGAATGCCGCCCATATTATAATGAACCGTTGGAGAAACCGGAAGCGGTTGCCGGGCAAGGTCGACACCGGCAAAAATCTTGCCGCTCTCGGTAATACCAGGCAAACGTTCGGCCAATACCTTCGGGTCGATATGGTCGAGGTGCAGGAAAATGTGGTCCTTGTGCGGTCCAACGCCACGACCTTCACGCATCTCCAGCGCCATCGAGCGGCTGACAACGTCGCGCGAGGCCAAATCCTTGGCTGACGGCGCATAACGTTCCATGAAGCGTTCGCCTTCGCTATTAGTCAGATATCCACCCTCGCCGCGCGCGCCTTCGGTGATCAGCACACCAGCGCCATAAATACCGGTCGGGTGAAACTGGACGAACTCCATATCCTGCAACGGCAGCCCGGCACGAAGCACCATACCACCGCCGTCACCGGTGCACGTATGCGCCGACGTCGCGGAGAAATAGGCGCGGCCATAGCCGCCGGTCGCCAAGACAACCGCCTGGCTTTTGAACCGGTGGATGCTGCCATCGTCCATGCACATCGCGATGACACCCCGGCACTCGCCATTTTCCATGATGAGGTCGAGCGCGAAATATTCGATGAAGAAATCGGCATCATATTTTAGGCTCTGTTGATACAGAGCGTGGAGCATCGCATGGCCGGTGCGGTCGGCCGCAGCACAGGTGCGCTGCACCGGCGGGCCTTCACCCATATTCTGCATGTGGCCGCCAAACGGACGCTGATAAATCGTGCCGTCGGCGTTGCGCGAAAACGGGACGCCGGCATGCTCGAGTTCGATGACAGCAGCAGGTGCCTCACGCACCATATATTCGATCGCGTCCTGATCCCCGAGCCAATCGGAGCCTTTGACCGTGTCATACATGTGCCACGTCCAATGGTCAGGGCTGTTATTGCCGAGCGAAGCCGCAATCCCGCCCTGCGCCGCGACAGTATGGCTGCGAGTCGGGAAAACTTTGGTAATGCAGGCGGTTTTCAGACCGGCTTCCGCGCTGCCCATCGTTGCGCGCAATCCCGAGCCGCCAGCGCCGACAACGACGGTGTCGTAGGTGTGGTCAATGATCTTATACGCTGGCGAAACAGTTTCTGGCATCAGGCGGGAGCTCCGGTGAAGGCTAATTTTGCGACGGTGAAGATGCCAAAAACGAGGCTGGCAACGACATAAAAATTGAGCAGGGTGATCGACGCGAATTTGAGCGGATCATCATGGACATAATCCTCGATCAACACCTGAAGCCCGAGCCGGACGTGCCAGAAGATGCTGACCAGCATCAACATCATTGGTACGGCTGCCGATGGCTGTGCGAGCCACTGCGCCAACGTAGCCTG
>JANPAM010000386.1:0-1742 GCA_031429915.1 Sphingomonadales bacterium
AGCGTGCTCCTCAAGTCATTGGTGGAGCGAACGAAAATAACTACGCAACCGGACTGTTTCAACCTATCGGCCATCGCCAATAACGAACCGGGAACGCTGTCCACTTCGATCAGGAATTTGCTGATACCGGCTTTGCGCAACGCGGCGATTTGATACGCAAGTATAGGTTCGCCTGCGGCGTTAATTGACGGATCACCGGTCACATTTCCGGTCGCGACAGACAGAATTGCAGCAGGGATTTGTACGGCAGGTTGGGTTGTCAGTGACATCGGGCCGATATGGACGATAGTCATATTTTGCCAAGACAATAATCGCCCTCGGCGGCTTCAACTCATTTTGAAATGCTCGATTTCGGCAATGGCTTTGTCCAATTTACGGATCACGACAGGATCACCGGGTGCGCCGTCACTGGCTTCATCGGCGAGGTCCATTAGGCGGGTTGCCCCGAAACTTGCGGCCAAACCCTTAAGCCGCCAACTGGTATACTGCCAGTTTGCATCGCACCGCGAACGCGACAAAAGGCTCAATTGTCGCTTGGCGCTTTCAACAAAGCTCGCGCGTAACTCGACTATCAGCGCCGAGTCGTCCCCGGCGGCTGCTTTCAGCGCTGTGTCAAAAGAGCCATAATCCATAGACATTCCATCTTGTTATCACTGAGAACGTTAAGTTTGAGTTTCTCCGTAGGATTTTTATGGTAAACAGCTTGACATGACTTCATTTTCAAAAATCGTCGGGCTTTCCCGGCCTGTGCCTGATGACGCTGAAGCAGGGCCGCAATAC
Organism: Sphingomonadales bacterium; assembly: GCA_031429915.1. GTDB lineage: Bacteria > Pseudomonadota > Alphaproteobacteria > Sphingomonadales > Sphingomonadaceae > Sphingorhabdus_B. Next base: position 781 of record JANPAM010000386.1, read on the forward strand.
TTCCCTGGGGAGGCGGTTGAGCCAGATGAAGAGCATTTTGTTTCAGAAGACGAAACAGCAACCGGCGAATTTCCATATTATGCGGACGAGGAGATAGTTAGCCGCAGCTGGACCGCCTTCATTATACCAACAATAATCGGCCTTACGCTGGCAGCGTGGACTGGATTTTTTGGCTGGACCTATTTCGCCGAGGCCCAATCGGGGTTCACTAGCGAACGTATCGTGTCGTTGATCGGCATGTGGACCATCCCGGCATTATTCTTGGGAGTATTATGGTTACTGTTCCTTCGAAGCAGTCGCGCTGAAGCTGATCGGTTTGGCGATGCGGCTAAGTTGTTGCGTGTGGAAAGCCAAGCGCTTGAAATCCGGATGCGGACAGTGAACGAAGAGATTGCATTGGCGCGGGAGTTTTTAGCACAAAATGCGCGAGAGCTGGAATCCGTTGGGCGGCAGTCTGCACGCAATTTGGTCGAAGCCGCCGAGCAGTTGGGCGTCGCACTTGCAGATAGCGATCAAAAGGCAAAGACACTCGAAATCGTCAGCAATGCTGCAACGACCAATCTGGAGCAGTTGCGTAAGCACCTACCGGTGGTAACCAGCGCAGCGAAGGACGTAACCAACCAAATTGGCAGTGCGGGCAATAGCGCACAACTGCAGGTCAAATCGTTGATCGCGTCGTTGCAGCGGGTTGGCGATGCGGGTAAATCTACCCGCGAATATATCGACGATATGGAATTACGCGCGATCGAGGCCAGTGACCGACTGAGTCATTCTGTCGGCGGAAGCGCCGCGATGTTGGCTGAAGCAACAGGGGCGGCTGAATTGCGCGCTGACGAAATGGCTTCATTGCTTACTTCGGCTTCGGACAATCTCGCCCGCAATGTAGCGATTGCCGCTGCGGAAGTAGACAGGGTAGTTGCTGAAACCGGCGCCAATCTCAACAGCCAACTTAACGGGCTGCG
>JANPAM010000387.1:0-2745 GCA_031429915.1 Sphingomonadales bacterium
CATCGGTCATCATCGCCAAAAGATGATGGCCGACCGTGGACACCCCGCTTAGAAAGCGAAACCGCAAATCGTCTTTTTCGACATGCGCAAAAAATTCGGCGAGCGCGGCCTCGTCACTTGGTTGTGCCGGACGCACTTCGAAACCAAACCCAGTGCGCGTGGTCAGCAACGTTTCCGCTTGTTGGATTTCTTGTGCAGTCATCACTTGGCTCCTTGAACAATACAGTGTAGTTAAATGGCGCAAGGCAAGGACGTTCCGCCATCCGTAAACTCCCTTATTCGTAAGCAAATTTGGCAACTGCGTCGATCAATCGTTCGCTATGCAGCGGCTTTTCAAAAACGGCCGAGTAGCCCGCCGCTTTCGCACGTTTGTCCAAGCTAGAGTCGAAATGGCCGGTAATTAGCAGCGCTGGCCCTAACCAACCTTGTTTTCGAAGTTTGCCCAGTAAAGATATGCCGTCGATATCCGGCATTAGGTAGTCAGCGAGAATACAAAAATGATCGTCACTCAAATTCGCATTGAGCACAGCTTGGCCGCCTGCAAAGACAGCGACATCATATCCGCGCCCTGCGAGCAACAGCTTCAGCGAACTGCGAACAGCTGCATCATCGTCGATTAATACCACTTTCATTATTCCGCCTCAAAGCCAGAGCTTGGCGAATAATGTGGCAGGAATATAATGGTCGCGCTTTACGTAATAGTCCCGACATCATTGGTCGCGAGCTCACTCCAACCTGCGGCAAATGCGATGCGCAACACTTCCGACAGGCTACGAACATTCAGCTTGGTCATCAAATGGGCGCGGTGGATCTCGACCGTCCGCGGACTAATGCCAAGGTTAAATGCGATCGTCTTGTTCGGCAGGCCGTGAACCAATCCTTTAAGAACATCGCACTCACGCGGGGTTAGCGCTGCCAGTCTTATGACTGCGAGCGCTGCGCGTTCCTCGCGGTAAACTGTCTGTTCGATGCGCGCGAAACCGTTATCCATCGCGGCGAGAAGTTCTGCTTTTTCAAAAGGTTTTTCGAGAAAATCGACCGCTCCTGCCTTCATTGCCGCAACCGCGACGGTCACATCGCCATGTCCTGTCATCACAATAACGGGCAAGGCAATCCCGTGTTCTTTCATATTTGCCTGTACGGCCAGTCCATCGATTTCAGGCATTCGCACGTCCAACAGTACGCAGCCGGGGTCCAAGCTACGCGCCACTTTCAGAAAATTAACACCGGAAGCGAACGTTTCGACATCAAAGCCGGATGTCTTAAGCATGAAGCTCGCAGAACGACGAATTGCTTCGTCGTCGTCGATGAGATAGATTTTGCGAACGGTTGTCATAACTCTTCTCCCGCATCGGCGGAGGCGAGGGTAAAGCGAAAAGCTGTTCCGCCCTCTTCAGGCTTGTCGAGCCAGATCTTGCCGTCGTGCGCTTCGATGATTGTTTGGCAAATAGAGAGCCCCAAACCCATACCGGCATCTTTCGTGCTGACGAAGGGCTGAAACAATTTGGTCTCGACATCAGTGTCGAGACCCGACCCCGTATCGACAACGCTCACTTGAACCATCTGATCTTCAATCGGGATCGCCGATATGGTCAACCGTCGCTGCGGCGCATCGGTCAGCGCTTCGACAGCATTGCGGATCAAGTTAACCAGCACCTGCTGGATCTGGACCTTGTCTACCAAGACCCGGTTAATCCTCTCATCGATATTAATCCGGATATCGATGCCTAGTTCAGCAACGCCGATCAACGCCAACGCGTTTGCTTCATTGATAAGGCCGCGCAGATTTTCAACTCGCTTGTCGGTGTCGCCACGCGCAATAAAGTCGCGAAGGCGCCGAACAATCTGTCCGGCCCGAACCGCTTGGGTAGCCGCAGCACCAAGAGCTTCACGCACGATCGCGACATTCTCCGCGTTAGGGGTAGTCAATAGATCACGCGCCGCTTCGACATAGTTGGCGACCGCTGTTAGCGGTTGGTTAAGCTCATGCGCGAGTGCCGACGCCATTGTTCCCATCGCGCTAACCCGAGAGGCGTGGGCAAGCTCCGCCTGCATCTCCTCCAGGCGGACCTCGGTGGCCTGCCTCCGCGTCAGGTCGCGGATAAACCCGGTAAACACGCGGCTGTGATCCGTCCGCGCCTCACCGACTGAAAGCTCCATCGGAAAGGTTGATCCGTCACGCCGCTGTCCAATTGTGATGCGCCCGATGCCGATGATCCGCTTCTGCCCCGTTGTGAGATACCGGAGCATATAGTCTGCATGTTGCCTTTTATCGGGCTCGGGCATGAGGATCGTGACGTTCTGGCCGATGGCTTCATTTTCGGCGTACCCGAATAATTGCTCTGCTGCGGCACTGAACGACACGATTACACCCGCCTCGTCAATCACAATCATGGCATCCGGAACGGTTGCGAGAATGGAGTGGAGTAACGCCTCGCTGGTCGCGCGCGCGGACAATTCGGTCAATGGCTGACTCCGGTCGGAATGCAGCATTGGCACTCCAGACGTATAACAGCTTGTTCGCCTTTGTTGTTCCCTGTTAGTGGGCCAGCAGCAGCGGAACGGGGCTGTGCATCAGCATATGGCGCGATACCCCGCCAAGCACTGCCTCGCGAAAACGGGTATGACCATATGCTCCCATGACGATATACGCAGCTGAATGCGCGGCTGAGATATGGCAGAGTGCTTCCCCCACGGTATGCCCATTCAGCTTATGTTCGTTACATCTTGTCGCAACTCCGTGCG
>JANPAM010000388.1:0-4841 GCA_031429915.1 Sphingomonadales bacterium
GCACAGGTGGTGACGACGCTGCGTTCAGGGGTGCCCACCTCGACGACCTTCTTTTCGATCAAGGTAGCAGTCGGGCAAGCCTGCACACAGGCACCGCAGGAAACGCATTCTGAGCCGAGGAAATCGTCACTCGCCAACCCAGCCGAAATCTTGGAACCCCAACCGCGCCCTTCCATGGTTAGCGCCAGCGTTCCCTGCACTTCATCGCAGGCACGGATGCAACGCGAACAGGCAATGCACTTACTGGGGTCGAAATCGAAATAGGGGTTCGAGTGATCTATCTCCTGCCCGAGATGAGTCGCCTGCACATCGTAACGCACATCGCGCAAGCCAACCGCGCCCGCCTGATCCTGCAATTCGCAATCGCCATTAGCCGCACAAGTCAGGCAATCGAGGGGATGATCGGAGATATAGAGTTCCATCACACCTTTGCGCAATTTTTGTAAGCGCGGGGTCTGGGTGTGAACGACCATGCCAGGTTCAACGGGGGTGGTGCAGCTCGCTGGCGTCCCTTTACGTCCGTCAATTTCGACCAGACACAGGCGGCACGAGCCGAAACTTTTCATGTTGTCAGTGGCGCATAACTTGGGAATTAAAGTGCCCTGTTCAGCGGCGGCGCGCATTACGCTTGATCCAGCAGGAACGGTAACCTGGCGGCCATCAATGGTGCAACTCACCATCTCGTCCGAACGGCTCGCCGGCGTTCCGAAATCATTCTGAGGCTGATAGGTCATTCGATCACCTTACACCAAAACGCGGTTTTTTGATCCCTAAACTCATGTCATCCGCGCCGCGTATTTCGCCACATCCGACGGCGTGTTCAGATTGTGAAACGCTTCCCCAGACCGAATTGCGCGCGCGTCGATTTCCGCAATCCAATGACGCATCGAGAGATTTGTTTGCTGTGACAGGTGCCGGTCGAGCAGCGGCGCTAACCCGGCGGGCCACACCCCGAACAGATAATGGCCATCGACGTATATGGCTTTGCGATCCGGCAGTTCGTTCGGAAATTCAGCAACGGGCAAAACATCGCAACCAGCCGTTGCGACTTCGTCAAAACCATTTTGCTGCGCGTAATATAACGCAGCATTTAATCCGCCCAACGGCCCCAAATCAGCCGATGGACGGTCTTCTACGCAGTCGAAGCCGGGCCATTCGCGTCCGCAGAGTACCAGTCTGTCGACCTGTCCACGCAATCCATCGGCGACATGTTCGATAAGCGGTCGGCCATCCAGCAGCGCAGCGGCCTTGTCGCCACCAAAACGCGTTGCCTTGCCACCAGCGATAATCGCGCCCAGCCGCCTCACCTGAAATCTTCCGGAAAATGCTTGATTGCGCTCATCACCGGATAGGGCGTGAAGCCGCCTAACGCGCAGAGCGATCCGTATTTCATCGTTTCGGAAAGATCGGCAATCAAGGCAAGGTTTGCTTCAACATTTCTGCCCGCGATAATCTGGTCGATTGTCTCAACACCGCGTGTGCTGCCTAGCCTGCAAGGCGTACATTTGCCGCAACTCTCAACGGCGCAAAATTCCATCGCGAAACGCGCCATTTGCGCCATGTCGACGGTGTCGTCGAATACGGTGATTCCGGCATGTCCGATCAGCGCATCTGCTGCTGCAAAGGCCTCATAATCGAACGGCAAATCGAACTGGGCGGGCGGGATATAAGCGCCTAACGGTCCGCCGACCTGAATGCACCGGACGGGGCGTCCGCTGGCGGTGCCGCCGCCGATGTCGTTGACCAGTTCGCCAAGCGTAATGCCGAACGCAACCTCAAAAAGCCCGCCATGTTTGATGTTGCCCGCGAGCTGGATTGGCATTGTCCCTTTTGACCGACCCATCCCGAACGCTGCGTAAGCTTCGCCACCATGGGCTAAAATCCATGGGACAGCAGCAAGTGTCAGGACATTGTTGACCACCGTCGGTTTGCCAAACAGGCCTTCGAGCGCGGGCAAGGGAGGCTTGGCTCGAACCTCGCCGCGCTTGCCTTCAAGGCTGTTGAGTAGGGATGTCTCTTCGCCGCAGACATAAGCGCCTGCGCCGACGCGGACCTCGACGACAAACGGCGCGACCAGATGGGCAGACAATTTTATCGCCGTTTCCATCTTTGCGATTGCGTGCGGATATTCGGAGCGGATGTAGACGTAACCCTTGCTCGCGCCGACCGCCAATCCGGCAATCGCCATGCCTTCGATCAGCATGAAGGGATCGCCCTCCATCACCATCCGGTCGGCGAAGGTCGCGCTGTCGCCTTCGTCGGCGTTGCACACGATGTATTTCTGGTTGGCTACTGCTCCGGCGACCGTTTTCCATTTGACTCCCGCCGGGAACCCGGCCCCGCCCCTTCCTCGTAAACCTGATACTATCAGCGTTTCGATGGTCGCATCAGCCCCGAGCTCGCGCGCTTTGGCTAGGCCAAGCCAGCCGCCGGTTGCATAATAATCGTCAAGTGAGGTTGGTTGTGTTTGACCAGCGCGAGCAAAAGTAAGGCGGGTTTGCTTGGTGATATATGGATGGTCTTTGATGCGCCCGACAGACGGCGCATTACCGGTTAAAACTGCGGCAACTTGATCGGGCATAACCGGACCATAGCCAACTCCGTCGATTTCGACCAACGGCTCAAGCCAGTGCATACCCCAGCTGGAAACCCGCTCGACCTCGACACCCGCCGCCACAAACGCAGCGGCAACCGCATCCGCTCCACAGGCCAGTGCAACCGCGTCGTCGGATATGCGAACTTTCAAATGCTTGCCATCAAAGTCGCCAGCCGCCCGGCGTCAAGATGAGCATGAACGGTATCGCCGACCAAAGCGGCTGGCCCGACTGAACATAGCCCAAGGCAATAAATCGCCTCGATTTTTACACGAGACTGGCTCTCCGCGAGAGGCACCAGTGCTTCGACACCGCGCGCCTTGCACGCTTCGGCGCGGCAGAGTTTCAGAACAGGCCGGGTCTCGGCTTCCCTGCGAAAGTCATGATAGAAGCTGACAACCCCGTACACTTCGGCGCGGGTGAGGTTGAGCGACTGCGCAATCTCTCGCATCGATTCCTCGCTGATATGACCGAACGCCTTTTGAACATCATGCAAAACGAGGAGCAGCGGACCTTCGCGCCCTTCATGCTGAGCTAAAATGTCAGCGACTGTTGCCACTCAATAAACCACAACGCTTCGAATGCTCTCGCCTGCGTGCATCAGGTCGAAGCCCTTGTTGATCTCGTCCAGCGTCAGCACGTGCGTGATCATCGGGTCGATCTCAATTGTGCCGTCCATATACAGATCGACGATCTTCGGGACATCGGTGCGTCCCTTGGCCCCGCCGAATGCCGTGCCGCGCCAGTTGCGTCCGGTGACGAGCTGGAATGGACGCGTGCTGATTTCCTTGCCCGCCTCGGCAACACCGATGATGATGCTGGTGCCCCAACCGCGGTGGCAGGCTTCGAGCGCCTGCCGCATGACGGTCGTATTGCCCGTGCAATCGAAGGTATATTCAGCGCCGCCGTCGGTGAGTGCGACGAGATGCGCAACGATATCGCCATCCACGTCTTTGGGATTGACGAAATGGGTCATGCCAAATCTCTTGCCCCATTCCTCGCGGTCGGGGTTGATGTCGACGCCAACGATCATGTTAGCGCCAGCCATCCTAGCGCCTTGCAACACGTTGAGACCAATGCCGCCGAGGCCAAAGACGATAACATTGTCGCCGGGCTGGACCTTTGCCGTATTGGTGACCGCGCCGACGCCGGTCGTCACACCGCAACCGATATAGCAGCTCGACCGGAACGGCGCATCTTCACGGATTTTCGCGACAGCGATTTCGGGAAGCACCGTAAAGTTCGAGAAGGTCGAGCAACCCATGTAATGAAATATGGTCTGGCCTTTATAGCTGAACCGGCTCGTGCCGTCGGGCATCAAGCCTTTGCCTTGCGTGGCGCGAATCGCGGTGCACAGGTTGGTCTTGCCGGACAAGCAGCTTTTGCATTGGCGACATTCTGGCGTGTAGAGCGGGATGACATGGTCGCCAGGTTTGACCGAAGTCACGCCAGGACCGACCTCGCGCACTATCCCTGCGCCTTCATGACCAAGTACGCTCGGGAAAATCCCCTCGCTATCCAGCCCGTCGAGCGTGTACGCGTCAGTATGGCAAATCCCGGTCGCCATAATCTCGACAAGCACTTCGCCAGCCTTCGGACCGTCCAGATCCAGTTCAACAATTTCGAGCGGCTTTTTGGCTTCAAAGGCAACGGCAGCGCGGGTCTTCATCGGTAGATCCTTCAATGGCTATTTGAATACAATGGTGCGGTTGCCGTTTAGCATTACTCGATGCTCAAGGTGAAGCTTAACCGCGCGCGATAACACCCGGCTTTCGGTATCCTGCCCCTGAGCAATCAAATCTTCAACGGTATCGGCATGATCGACAATCGAAACGTCCTGAGTAATGATCGGTCCTTCGTCGAGATCGGGCGTTACATAATGCGCGGTAGCACCAACCATTTTGACGCCTCGTTCGTAAGCGCGGTGATAGGGTTTTGCTCCTTTGAACCCGGGCAAGAAACTGTGGTGGATATTGATTACGCGCCCATCGAGCTTCCGGCAAAGCTGGTCGGACAGAACCTGCATATAACGAGCGAGGATGATCAGATCGACCTGCTGCTCCTCCACCATCGCAAGCAATTTCGCTTCCTGCTCAATCTTGGTCGCGGGCGTGATGGGAAGATGGTAAAAGGGAATGCCTTCATGCTCGGCGCGACGCTGCCAGTTCAGATGATTGGAAACAACGCTGGTCACGTCCATCGGTAACCGGTTGGTCGACGTCCGGTAAAGCAAATCATTAAGGCAAT
>JANPAM010000389.1:0-2840 GCA_031429915.1 Sphingomonadales bacterium
GTCGGCTTACGGATGGGTGGAGAATTTGTCGTCAGGGCGCTGACCGACCGACGCTGATTTAACGCTTATGGGTCCAGGATTTGCAAATTGTAAGAGCGACATAAATGGTCATTAAGCTGGGTCAGCCATGTCATGGCTTTAGGCTGACGCCAATCCGTGTAGGCGCGCACCAACACGGCTACGGCTAACGCCCACCATGACGGGGCAGGAGGCCAATCGAAACGACTTTAGGAATTCTGCCAGCTTCAGTGAAAGAACGCACGTTTCGCGAAACAGGTACCGCCGCCGCTTTGCTTGCGATCGACGGTGTGCGCTTGTTCGGTCTTCATAACGGGCCAACATCACACATTCTCTCGGAAGTCCCAGACCTCGATCTGATCGACTGTAGCCCGTGGCTGTTCGATCTGGCCGATACTGCCGCAGTGATTGCCAATCTGGACGTGGTTGTGGCGGTCGATACTGCCGTCGCCCATCTTGCTGGCGCGATGGGGAAAAAGGTCATCCTGATGCTCCAGCACCGGCCGGACTGGCGCTGGGGACGCTGCAAATCGGCCAGCCATTGGTATCCCGATGTGACCATATTGCAGCAAGAAATTCAGGGCGATTGGTGGTCGGTCGTAAGAAAGGCCCGCCAACACATCGAAGAGATGAGGTAGGGTGTCAGGCGGCAGCCGGCGCTAATAGATTGTAAGGATCAATTCCGCCCGAACGCATCGCTTCGTGCGCTGCGCGATATACGACCGGTTCGGCAATCCCCAAACGCTTCCGCGCATCGGCCAGCGGTTCACGTAGCAATGCGGCGATGTCTTCATGCACGATGTTTTTTGCAGCGTTACCGATTCGATATCCTTCATGGACTGCCTTCAGAATTGGAGCATTTTTCGCCACGCGGTATTTCAGCTCCAGCCCACCGGCATATGCAATAAAACCAACGCCCAGATTGCGGTTCTGCGCGTAGGTAAACGCCAGCACGCACTGCTCGCCCAGCGCATCGCGGCCATAGCCGGTTAGGATGTGAAGCATATCATGCGTGTCGCGCAAACGGTCGCCGTAGCGGGTAAGCACGTCATCGTAATTTGTCGAAGCGTCTTCGAAGCGAGCATATTCCGCCTCAAGCCCGGCCGCACTCAGCCCTTCGCGCTCCATGAAATCGACATAGGCGCGTCCTACGGTGCCCTGCGGCAATCGTTTTATGCTGTCATGATCGTCGAGCAGGTCAACAAGGCGCAACTTGCTCTCAAGCATGTCCTTGCCCTTTGGAGTCTGCCAGAAATCGCGCGCAATATTTTGGAACTTGCGACCACGAAGTGCCGCGATGATATGGAAGACCTGTTCAGTATCTTCCTTATCAGCGATGAGCTTGCGAAAATGGTGCCACGCTTTGAACGGCCGAAATTCGGTCGTCGGACGGTCGGGATGGGAGAATGCAAGCTCAGTCATATTTTCGAATCCACAATATCTGTTGCGTAGTCAAATATTTCTTACCTACACGAATGTCAATAAGGAATTTCTTCGGCTAGACGGAAGTAATGCTACGCTGTATCAACTCGATAATACAGGGAGTATTTCATGCAAATGGCAGTCAATGGCGAAACACGCCTGGTCACTTTAGACGCAATGCGCGGTTTTGCGGTGATGGGCATATTGGCGATGAACATCGTCGCTTTTGCCATGCCCGAATTCGCCTATGTTACGCCACTTGCTTATGGCGGCGAAACGCTGGCTGACCGGGTAGTGTGGTTTTGTTCTTTCGTTATGATCGACGGCAAGATGCGCGGACTTTTTTCGCTGCTGTTCGGTGCCAGCATGATGCTCATAATTGACGGCGCCAAAGCCAAAGGCGAGAGTGCGGCCAAGGTGCATTACACGCGGATGTTCTGGCTCGCCGCTTTCGGGTTGGCGCATTATTTCTTCATCTGGTTCGGCGACATATTGTTCCTTTACGCCGCTGTGGGCTGCGTCGCTTTCCTGTTCAGAAACTGGGAACCGCAACGCCTTATTAAATGGGCGCTGATACTATTTGCAGTTGGTTTCCTGCTTTGGGGTGTCCAGTTCGTCGGGCTTCAGGTGCTGCAATATATCGCTACAGCCCCCGGGGCTGATCCGGAATTGGTCAAGCAATATAAGGAAATCATATCCAGCCCTGATTTAAGTCCGGACGTTGCGAAAGATCTTGCATTGCACAGGGGAGGTTACACGCCGATAGTGGCCGATAAACTGGCGGAGTGGTACACACCGTTGGCGGGGGTGTTGCAGTTTATGTCGGAAACACTTCCGTTAATGATGATCGGTATGGCAATGAAGAAAAACGGCTTTATCACCGGCGAATGGGCATTTGCCGATTATGTCCATTGGGCCAAACGGCTCGTGCCTGTGGGGATTTTGTTCAGCATCCTGCTGGCCACGTGGCTGACATTCGTCGGGTATGACATCATAACTTCGGTTGCCGTTTTTTTCACATGGAGCGCGGTTCCGAGGTTGATGCTGACGATAGGTTATGCGGCCTCGCTGATAATTCTAATCAAGCAGGCATCGGGCAGTGCGTTTATCGCACGCGTTGCGGCGGTCGGGCAGGCGGCGTTCACCAATTATCTTGGCACGAGCATCATCATGACAACGATCTTCTACGGCTATGGTCTTGGGCTGTTCGGCGACGTCAGCCGTGCCGGGCTTTGGGTGTTCGTCGTCGGGGCATGGGCCCTTATGCTGCTGTGGTCGAAGCCCTGGCTAAAACGATTTCGCTATGGCCCGCTCGAATGGGTATGGCGCAGTCTGGCCCGGATGAAACTACAACCGTTGGCGCGTTAAAGCTATTGCAACCAATTCGCATTAACGGTATC
>JANPAM010000390.1:0-26590 GCA_031429915.1 Sphingomonadales bacterium
CTCTGGTCGGATGAAGTGAACCAGGGCTTTGTTGAAAAAACCAGTGCTGCAATCATCGTGCTTCTGATATTCCTGCTTGGGATGAACGCGCTGGCGATTTACCTGCGCAACCGCTTTGAAACGCGCTGGTAACGACATGAACGAAAAGGATATGGCCGTGGCCGAACCCACTGGAACTCCGAAAATCTCGACGAGAAACGTCAATGTTTATTACGGCGACAAACAGGCGATCAACGATGTTTCGATTGATGTCGACATGGACAATGTCATGGCGTTCATCGGCCCATCGGGTTGTGGCAAGTCGACCTTTCTGCGTTCGCTCAACCGGATGAACGACACCGTTGCTAGCGCCCGAGTCGAAGGCGGAATATTCCTCGACGGACAGGATATTTATGCGTCGTCGATGGATGTCGTCCAGTTGCGCGCGCGCGTTGGCATGGTTTTTCAAAAGCCCAACCCGTTTCCGAAATCGATCTACGACAATGTGGCTTACGGCCCGCGAATCCACGGGCTGGCCTCGGGCAAATCTGAACTCGACCATATTGTCGAAAGCTCGCTCACCCGTGCCGGGCTGTGGAACGAGGTCAAGGATCGCCTGAGCGACAGCGGTACGGCGCTTTCGGGCGGCCAGCAACAGCGACTGTGCATCGCACGCGCGATTGCGGTCGATCCAGAGGTTATCCTGATGGACGAGCCGTGTTCGGCGCTCGATCCGATTGCAACCGCGCGGATCGAAGAATTGATCCACGATTTGCGCGGCAAATATGCTATCATCATCGTAACGCACAATATGCAGCAGGCAGCCCGGGTGTCGCAACGAACCGCATTCTTCCATCTGGGCCAACTTATTGAATCAGGTGAAACATCGGATATCTTCACCAACCCGCGTGAGGATCGCACCAAAGATTATATTACTGGCCGCTACGGCTGAAGGACGAGAGATGAGCACCGGAACCAAACACACCGTCACCGCTTTCGACGACGATATGGACCAAATCCGCGGCATGATCGCCGAAATGGGCGCTCGTGCGGAAACTGCGGTTACCAATGCGATGAAGGCCTTGATCGAAAACGACAAGGAACTCGCCCAGAACACCCGCGCCGAAGACAAAATTATCGACGGGCTGGAAACCGAGGTCGAAAAGCGGGTCGTCCGGACAATTGCATTGCGCGCTCCAATGGCCGACGATTTACGCGAACTGATTGCAGCGCTCAAGATGTCTGCGGTTATCGAACGCATCGGGGATTACGCGAAAAACGTGGCTAAGCGAGTAGGCTTGCTGGAAGACAGCAAGTTCCTGCGAAGCAGCAACCAGCTCAAGATGATGGGTGATATCACCGTCGAGATGATCCGGATGGCGATGGATGCTTACGCCAAGCGCGATATCGATCTGGCTACTGCGGTGACGGCGCGCGATCACGATGTCGATCAGATTTACAAGGATTTGTTCGTAGATTTTGTCGCCTTTGTGGCGAAAAATCCGACCTCGGCAACCGAGATTGCGCATCTACTGTTTATCTCGAAAAATCTTGAGCGGATCGGCGATCACAGCACGACCGTTGCCGAAATGATTTATTTCACCGAAACCGGCCAGAATCTCCCGGACGCCTGATAAAGGGAACGATAATGCCCAAGGCTCAGTTGCTATTGGTTGAAGACGACGCCGCGCTGGCCGAGCTGGTCCGCTGGCACTTCGAACGCGAAGAATTCGAGGTTCGTCATACTGGCGACGGCGAGGAAGCCTTGATCCTGGCGCGCGAACGCACTCCCGATCTGGTTCTGCTCGACTGGATGCTCGAAAATCTGTCGGGCATCGAGGTTTGCCGTCAGCTTCGCAAATCAGACAGCACGGCCAATGTGCCAATCATCATGTTAACCGCGCGCGGTGAAGAGGATGACCGAATCCGGGGGCTGGAAATCGGAGCCGACGATTATGTGACCAAGCCGTTTTCGCCTCGCGAACTCGTGGCCCGCGCCAAAGCTGTCTTGCGCCGGGTGCGTCCCGCATTAGCCGGAGAAGCTTTGCGTTTCGGTGATGTCGAGATGGACACCGTCGCGCACAAGGTTAAACGCGACGGCAAGCAGGTGCCACTTGGACCAACCGAATACCGGCTGCTCAAACATTTCCTCGAATATCCCGGCCACGTATTTTCGCGCGAACGATTGCTCGACAGCGTTTGGGGGCATGACAGCGATATCGAAATTCGCACCGTCGATGTGCATATCCGGCGTTTACGCAAGGCCTTGAACGAAGGCTTTGGCAGCGATATTATCAGAACGGTGCGGTCGGCGGGTTACTCGCTCGATCAAGACGCGGTTTAGGATAGAAACCAAATAGGTTCTATTTGCTCTTTGGAAGTGCCTACAGGTGTGTTGCAACGGCGTTGGCTAGGGTAGCCGAGCGATGCTCACTTAGCTCTGCTACCTTCCTAGGACGCTCTGAGAGCATATCCGCAGTTTTGCGTGACCGTTAATAATTCAGCTGGAATCTGACAGCCATCACGTCGACCGAATAGTCGCGCCTACCGGCAACCGCAATAATGGCATCGGTGTAATCAAGCCGCGCATAATTCGCCATTAGCCGCACAAAATCTACCGGGGTCCAGATCAGCGACGCCAGATAGCCATCCTGCTTGCCGCCAGTGACACCTGCGCTGTTCAGATCGAGATAATCGTATCGGACATTGACCTGCACCGCCCCGATACCACCGCTGCCCAATGGTTTGTGCGGTTTGATCGCACCGAAAACTCCTGCTTTCAGCGGGCGCGTGTCTTTGGTCAGGAATACACCGGCCTCGACGTAGCCACCAAACAGGGTGGGGTCGGCTCGGCCGATGCGGTTTGCATTCAGCCAATGCACCTCGGCTGCGCCGTGAAAGCGCCCCGACACGGCGGCAGCCTCCAGCCCGTATCGTTGCTCGCGATCAACATTGAGTGCGGGCGTGCCAATGTAGCGCGTGTCGGTAATCCGAACCAAGGGACGCTGGCGATACCGGGTTGTGATGTTCGCGAAATCATTGAGTTCGCGGATATGATAGGCCGCGCCAAAATGCAGAGCCGCCTTGCCAACCTTCGGCTCCCAATATCCCCGGAAGTCGGCAGACAGGCTGTTGCTCTTTACATCATTGAGCAGGATCAAGGGATCGGTAAAGACCCCGCCGCCAATCGCCCAGTCAGCCTTTGAATACACAGCCGAAATTCCGGTACGACGGCCATAGCCAAAGGTCGTTGAAAACGCCGCTCGCTCGATAAAGCTGGTATTGAGATTGCTCGTCATGTCGTCGAGCGGGGTGAAATTCTTCTGCTGCCCCGCGAGAACGCTGATCCCCTTCCCGCTCCAGCCGACATAAGCGTCGGTGAATTCGATCGGATCGGTCGAAAACTCGCCCTCCACCCGCGCCAGAAAGCCGTTCGGAGCCTTGATATCGACGCCGATCCGGGCACGTCGAAGGTCGTCATAACTGCCCGCACCCGGCAGTGCGGTAGGGCCGTCAATTTCGGCTACATCATATTGCACCCGCCAGCGTGGTTTAAGCTGCCATTCGGACTTTTTCTCGGCCTTTTTCGGGGCAACTGCCGACGATTTATCGCCGGAAGAACGGGATACCGGCGACTGCCCATCTTGGTCCTCCACCGCCAGCGCTGGCGCTGCTGACGCCACTGCGAAAATTATTGCTGCAGTGGCCAGGGGGGTATGGGAACTCATCCGGATTTCCTTCGAAGGATCATCAATTGATGACGCCTAGAAAGCATTTCGGTGACGATGCCATGACGAACAGATTTCTCTTTTGTGACATTCCACAGCCAATTTGCTTTACGCTTGCGTAAACGTAAGTGTCATGCCAATGCACCTGCAACTTTGGTACCCGTCGCGGTGCCTTTTATCTCTGGAGATGTGCAATGACCATCAGCTTTAAAGACAAAGTCGCCATCGTAACCGGTGGAGGCGGCGGGCTTGGCAAGGCCTACGCGCTCGAACTCGCCAAACGCGGAGCGAAAGTAGTAGTCAACGATCTAGGTGGAGCACGCGATGGCACCGGAACCTCCGATGCGGCAGCGCAAGTAGTCGAAGAGATCAAATCGGCTGGCGGCGAAGCGATGTCGAACGGCGGCAGCGTTACCGAATATGATCAAATGGTCGAAATGGTTGCCAAGACCAAAGAAGCCTGGGGCGGCGTCCATATCCTCATCAACAACGCCGGCATCCTGCGCGACAAGAGCTTCGCCAAGATGGAGCCAGCCGATTTCGATCTGGTATTGAAAGTTCATATATCGGGTTCGGCCAACTGCACCAAGGCAGTGTGGGACATGATGCGCGATCAAGCTTATGGCCGGATATTGATGACGACTTCCTCAACCGGTCTGTATGGCAATTTCGGTCAGGCAAACTACGGCGCAGCGAAGCTCGGGCTGGCTGGCTTCACCAAGACGCTTCATCTCGAAGGCGCGAAATACAACATTCGAGTTAATTCAATTGCCCCGGTGGCGGGCACGCGGATGACCGCTGACATTTTCCCCGAAGGTCTGTTCGATCAGTTTACCCCTGACAACGTAGTGCCCGCCGCGCTTTATCTGGTGAGCGAGGACGCACCGACCAACATGATTATCGGTGCAGGCGGCGGCGGCTATCACGCCGCTTATGTAACAATGACCCCAGGAGTCGCGCTACGCCAGGATGATCGCACCGTGGAAGGCTTTGCCGCCGCGTGGGACAAAATCATCGACCGGACGGGCGAGACAGTGCCGCAGTCGGGTGGTGAGCAGTCGATTGCGGTAATGAAGATGCTTCAAGCCCTTGGCTGATAGCTGTATTGACAATATAATACACCAAGACTAGCATCGCTCCACTTGCAACAGGAGGATGCACACAATGTATAGCGAAAGCGATCTGCAATCGGCGGTTGCGGCGGGCGTGTTGCCCGCAGACACAGCCGATGCCCTGCGCGCGCATGTGACCGGCATGCGAAACGCGCCTGTGGCAGACGAGGAACATTTCCGTCTGGTTACCGGCTTCAACGACATATTCGTAACCATTGCCGCGATCATATTATTGGTGGCGGTCGCTGGTATTGGCCAATCGATAACCGACGCGCTGGCTGGCGCTTTTGTGGCAATCGCGGCTTGGGGTCTGGCCGAATTTTTCACGCTCAAGCGCCGGATGGCATTGCCTTCGATCGTCTTGTTGCTGGCATTTACCGGTGGCGTTGCAGCCGCGCTCGGCGCTGGCATCGAAAATTCGGTCGGTGACGACCTGGAAGGGCGCACTGGCACATTGATGGTCGGCGCGGTGGCTCTGGTAACCGCATTTGCCACATGGCTCCATTGGCGCCGGTTTCAGGTGCCGATTACCGTAGCAGCCGGAACTGCGGCGGTTGCGGCAACCGTCGTTGCCTTGATTCTGGCCGCAATTAATCCGTCCGAGGAAATGCGCGAGCAAACCGCGATGGCAATTGTGTTAATTGCCGGATTAGCGGTGTTTGCGGTGGCGATGCGCTGGGATATGTCAGACCGTTCGCGTGAAACGCGGCGAAGCGATGTCGCTTTCTGGCTCCATCTCCTCGCCGCCCCGATGATTGCCCATCCCTTGTTCTGGATTTTGGGAGTGACCCAGGGCGAGGCGATTGGCGCTGGAGCGGCATTTGGCGTGGTGGCAGTGTATGTCGCGATGGGCCTTGTTGCGCTGGCCATTGACCGGCGGGCATTGCTAGTGTCGGCATTGGCCTATGTGCTCGTGGCGCTCACGTTCCTGTTCCAACAATTTGGGGTGGTCGAGCTGAACATGGCGCTAACGGCGTTGGTCATTGGTTCGGCTTTGCTGACACTGTCCGCATTCTGGAGCCCGATCCGGCGGTTTGTCGTCGATAAATTGCCCGGCAGTTTACAGGTCAAGCTGCCCGTGACGCATCTGGCGACGGCTTGACTTTAGCGCCCTCTCCCCCGTGGGAGAGGGACTTACGTCCCAACCAGTTTCATGAGCTTGCGCTCGACGGGCGCGAGTATCGGGCCGAGCTCGTGCCCCCTTTTAAGTATTGCGCCACCCTCACCGACCAGCGCCCATATGCCCTGCTTCGCCCGCAGATCGGGTCGTTTTTCGATGCGGTACTCCGGGCGTTCCGCCGCGCGCCTGAAGGCGCTGAAAACCGCCGCATCTCGGCCCAAATCAATCGCGTAATCGCGCCATTTTCCCGCCGCTACCATCCGGCCGTACAGGTTCAATATCTGGGTAAGCTCGTGCCGGTCAAAACCGACCTGACGGTGCCGGCTCGTTATCGGAAACGGAGTGACAACTGCGCTCAAACGTTTTTGCTGCCTCTGGTCGACTTGCCACGCGCCGAGACGCCAGTTGGAGCCGCAACATCGCGCTCGGCCATCAACACACCAAGCTTATTGCGGAGCGTCTCGATTTCGCACTGCAGAATTTCCAGACTCTGCGTCGCCGGGTCGAAAAGTTCACGGCAAGGCGTTCCATAAGGCATGAAGTCCCTCGCATAAGTCTCCGCCTTAACCAGCGTCGACCGTGCCTTTTGTCCTACCATCGTGGCACCCGCCGGAACATCGTCGGTGACGACTGCTGCGGCGCCGATGCGAGCACGTTCACCAACGGTAATCGGCCCCAATATCTGTGCTCCCGACCCAATGATGACATTGTCCAGTATCGTCGGATGGCGTTTGCCGACGACGCCGCTGGTCGGGTTGGTTCCCCCCAAAGTGACACACTGGTACATCGTTACATTGTCGCCAATTTCTGCGGTTTCACCGATGACAACGAAACCGTGATCGATGAAGAAATTGCTTCCTATCTTCGCGCCCGGATGAATGTCGATGCCAGTAAACAGCCGTGCGAAATGGTTGACGAAGCGGGCGAGGAAAAACATCTGCCCGCGGTAGAGCCAATGTGCCACGCGGTGCAAAGCAACTGCCAATACGCCAGGGTAAAGCAAAATCTCCCACCGCGAACGCGGCGCTGGATCGCGCGCTTTGATCGAATCGAGATATTCAACGAGATTTGAAATGAACATATGCGTCCCTGCTTTCCGATGGCCGGATCTTATCTCAATAAATACGAAACTAAGGGTTAAGGAACAAGATTTCCAGTAGCAATATGCAACCGACATCGAAAAGGGCTGTATAAATCGGCAAAAACGATTATAGAGCCATAATTGAGTTACAAGGTCGATTTATGAGCACCTATTTGCCCACGTTAAAGCAGTTGCAATATCTGGTGGCGCTTGAAGAGCATGGCCATTTCGGCAAAGCAGCCGAGGCGACCTTTGTCACGCAATCAACCTTATCTGCGGGCATTCGCGAACTCGAATCGTTGCTTGGACTGATGCTGGTCGAGCGCACACGACGAGTTGTCCGCTTCACGCCTTTAGGAAGTAAAATAGTCGCCAAGGCCCACCGCATATTGCGCGAGGCCGAAGAGCTGGCCGAAATGGCGCGCTCGGCGGGAAAGCCGTTGGCAGGTGACCTGCGGATAAGTGTTATCCCGACAATTGCACCGTTCCTTTTACCCAAAATGCTTCCGGCGCTTCGCAAACAATATCCCGAGCTGAAATTGTTTTTACGCGAGGAGGCAAGCGCCGTGGCGTGCGAGGCCCTGCACCACGGCCAGGTCGACTGTGTGCTGCTCGCATTGCCGTTCGCTGCGGGCGATGTCGAAAAGGCAAAGCTGTTCGACGACGGGCTTTATGTGGCGTTCCCGAAAGACGACCCGCGCAATCCGCCGGAAAGTGTTTCACCCGACATGATTGACGAGAGCAAGCTGCTTCTGCTCGTCGATGGTCATTGCCTGAAAGACCATGCGCTGGCCGCTTGCAATCGCCCTGAACTGCGCGCTTCGGCGATGATGATCGGCACTTCGCTGCACACATTGGTTCAGATGGTGGATAATGGATTGGGGCTGACGCTAATTCCGGAAATGGCGGTCAAGGCCGGATTGCTGAACGGTACCGACGTGCAGGCGCGCCCGCTCAAGGCACAGCATGCGAGCCGCGAAATTGCGATTGTATGGCGAACCAACAGCCCGCGCCGCGAAGAGTTCGAGTTGCTAGCAACCGCACTCCGAAAGTTACATACCGATTAGGCCGCAGCGCTTGGCCGCGCCGAGACGCGCGAGTGCCAGTCGAGCAAGGCGGTCAAATCTTCTGGAACCGGGACCCCAATAAAACCCGCAAAATCGATTGTGGTCAAAAGCGCGATGTCGGCAATCGAATAATTCTCGCCCGCGAGGAATTCGCGCGCGCTCAACGCTTGGTCAAACCGCCGCATTGCCGCCAGCGCCTTAGGCCGGTTGCTCTCGCCATATTCGGTATATTGCGGCACAACCACTCGAGCGGTGAACGGATGGGTGTGCATCCAGACTTGCCCGATGGCTTGCATCAGCGTGAATTCAACGCGCCTCACCCACATATCAATCTCGGCTATTTCCACGGCGCTAGAGCCAAACAACGGCGGTTCGGGGTGCAGCGCCTCAAAATACCGACAGATCGCAATGCTCTCGCCGATCATCCGACCGTCGTCGAGTTCGAGCACCGGCAACTGCCCGGGCGGGTATTTTGCTATAAAATCAGCGGCCTTGTGCTCGGCCGCGATGATGGACATCGCCTTTGTCGGGACGCTCAGCCCCTTTTCGGCCAGATAGATGCGGACGCGCCGAGGGTTGGGCGCTGGGTTGGGTGCATCGTAGAAAATCATATCTTCTCCCATTCACTTGCGCGAGCCTGATCGCTCGCTTTGGCTTCGACCCATTTGGCGGACCCGTCGGCGCGGTGTTCTTTTTTCCAGAATAGGGCGTCGGTTTTGAGCCGGTCAATCAGAAACGCACAAGCCTTAAGCGCTTCGGCACGGTGGCTAGCGGCGGTGCCTACCAACACGATGCCTTCGCCCACGGCTATCCGACCAACGCGGTGGATTAACACGCAGCCAAGCAGCGACCAGCGGGCAACGGCTTCATTGGTCAACGTCTCAAGGCTCGCCTTGGTCATGGCCGGGTAATGTTCGAGCTCGATCGAAGTTACGCCACCGTCTGCGCGTGCAATCCCTGTAAAACTGGCAACTGCGCCACCACCAAGTTTAGCGAGTGGTGAGAGCGCCGCCGCGCCGTCAAATGAAGCTTCGCTAACTTCGACGCGGATCATCCGCCAGTCACAGGGGGAAATATCGCGAGTTCCTGCGCGCCTTCAAGCGCTGTTCCTTCCCACACCATCAGCTGGTCGAGCGCAAAACGGAGGCGGGCGCGGTCATCAAAGGCGGCGGCATAGTGGGCGCTTTCGCCTGCCAGCCAGTCAATGCAATCAGCCACCGTTAGAACATTATCAGGCAGGATGCGGTCTTCGCCGTCAACACCGACCGCTTCACGCACTTTTGCAAAATAGACGAGTCTCAACGGCCTAATCCATGTGCTTCAGGCCGACGCGCAGATAATCCCAGCCGGTCAGCATGGTAAGTGCTGCCGCGATCCATAACAGGGCCAGCGCCGCCTGTTTCAACAATAACCAGTCGGGCCAAACCCCCGCCAATATAATTCCGCCAAGCGACACCAATTGAAACGTCGTTTTCCATTTGGCGAGCGCAGAGACGGGCACTGAAATCTGCAATCCGGCCAAAAATTCGCGCAAGCCCGATACGATCATTTCGCGTAACAAGATGATGAGCGCGGCAATCACGTGCCAGCTATCGACGTCGCGGGTAAAGACCAGCATCAAGATCACAGCGGCCACCATTATTTTATCGGCAATAGGATCAAGAAAAATCCCCAGTTTCGAAACGGTCCCCTGCGCCCGCGCGAGATAACCGTCGAAATAGTCGGTGATGCCCATCAAGCAGTAGAGCACGAAAGCCAACACATAATCGACAGGTAAGTGTTGTCGCGCTTCGCTGCCCGTTGGGCTCGGCCAAAGCAAAAATACAAGGATCGGTACCGCAAGGATGCGCGATAACGTCAATATGTTGGGCAGGCTAAGCATCTATTTGCGATAGCGACACTGCGCAGTAAAATCACGCGGCTATTTCGCCAGGACGCCGAAAAGCGCTTTGCCCTGTGTAACAGCGCCGCTAAGGCTGGATCAACCGACTAAGAGGGCTTCGCACATCATGACCACATCACTGTCGTTGCTGAACAAGCGGCGTTTTTTGCCATTGTTCGTGACCCAGCTGCTCGGTGCGTTTAACGACAATCTGTTCAAAAATGCGATGGTGCTGTTCGTGGTATACGGCGTTTTGGATGGCGAGAAATCCGAAGCGTTGTTTAGCGCGGTCGCGACTGCTGTGTTTATTCTCCCGTTCTTTCTGATGTCGGCTTTGGCGGGGCAACTCGCCGATACGCGCGACAAGGCGCGGATCATCAGAATCGTTAAATTCTGCGAAATCCTGATCATGATAGTTGGCGGGCTCGGGCTACTACTAGCATGGATCGGCTTTGCTATATGGCCGGTGGCGATCCCGCTGATGATGCTCGCGCTATTTGCTATGGGTGTGCATTCAACATTTTTCGGGCCGATCAAATATGCGATCCTGCCTCAGCATTTGAAAGAGGACGAGGTGCTTGGCGGCACCGGTCTGGTTGAGGCTGGCACCTACATCGCGATCCTTGTCGGGACGATATTGGCCGGGATAATCTCGGTCGAATGGGCAGCTATCGGCGTTGTTGTTACTGCAGCCATCGGTTATTTGTCGGGGCGACAGGTGCCCCCTGCCCCGCCCGAGCACGCCGAGACCGGTATCGACTGGCACATTATCCGTTCTTCCGTGAACCTAGTCAAAAGTACGCTTCATATTCGCAAGCTCTATCTTGCCATCGCCTCGATCAGCTTTTTCTGGACCATCGGCGCGGTGCTGTTCATCCAGTTCCCGCCGCTCGCGAAAAACGTGCTGGGTGCGGATAAGGAGGTCGCCAGCCTGTTTCTCGCAATCTTCTCGGTCGGCATCGCTATTGGATCGCTCGCCATCAACCACTTGCTCAAGGGTCAGGTATCGGCGCGCTATGCCCCCGCCAGTGTCATTGTGATGGGGCTATTTGTGGTGGCGTTCCATTTCGTGTGCCGCAACTGGCAGGTTATTGGAGCGGGCGAGCTTTACAATATACGCGGGTTCATCGCACATCCCGATGCGATAATGTTGTTGCTGAGCCTGCTCGGAATTGCCGTTGCGGGCGGGATGTTTGTGGTGCCGCTCTATGCGTTCCTGACGACAACAGTGCCCAAGGATCAAACGGCGCGAACGGTGGCCGCCAATAACATCGTCAACTCGGGAGCAATGGTCGTGGGTTCGCTGATTGCGCTGGGGTTGAGCGCGGCCGGAGTAACCATCGTCAACCAGCTACTCCTAGGAGCAGCGATGTGTCTGGTTTCGGCGTGGCTGGCGCGGCAGCTTGACCGGGCCTGCCATTAGTCAGCTGATAAAGCTGGTTATCGCCACAAAGAACGCGCCGAAGCTCAGCACGAACAAATGCGTATCCTCCTGACGCCACCAGCGACTTGGACGTGGCGCGGTGAGCGTCATGTCGAGCACGGGAGGCGGCAGCATCCGGCGGAAGGGGTGCCCTGCGGCTTCATTGCGACAAACCAATCTTCTTTTCATCATTGGACGTTAACAATTTGTTAGGGATATTGGCCAGTGACAAAAATGGTTAACTTCGGCGCAGAAAAGCACTGTCCCGAACTGTTACATATTTAGGGATTTATTAACTATAAAGCTGAGTGCACCGCGACCATAATGTAGCGGCAGATTTCAGCGACCGAAGGCAGGCAGTTAGGAGCGACAGGGCTATGGAACGGGCAGCACAGATTACCGCGCAGGGCGGTCCAGAAGTAATCAACTGGGTTAATGTAGACCTGACGCCACCGCTCGTCGGCGAAGTGCGGATGCGCAATACGGCGGTTGGCCTGAACTTCATCGACACATATCACCGGGGCGGCACTTATCCGGTGGCGCTGCCATCTGGCTTGGGCATGGAGGCGGCTGGCGTGATCGAGGCGGTCGGCGAAGGTGTGGTCGACTGGCAGGTCGGTGACCGGGTGTGCTGCTTCGGTCCGACAATCGGCGCCTATGCCACCGCGCGCAATATCGAGGCCGCGTGCCTCTTCCTTATTCCCGACGACATCAGCGACGAAACGGCGGCGGCTGGCATATTAAAGGGATGCACCACCGAGTTCCTAGTCGAGCGCTGCGCCAAGGTGCAGCCGAAATGGAATGTATTGGTGCACGCGGCAGCTGGCGGGGTCGGCCTGTTGCTGGTGCAGTGGCTGAAACATGCTGGTGCCAATGTAATCGGCACCGTCAGCACCGAAGAAAAGGCGGCGTTGGCGCGCGGTGCGGGAGCAGATCATGTCATCCTTTACGGCAAAGAAGACGTCGCAGCCCAAGTCCGGCTGCTGACCGATGGTAGAGGCGTTGAGGTCACGTTCGACGGCATCGGGCTGGCCACATGGGAAACTTCGCTCAACAGCACCAGACGGCGCGGGTTGATCGTCAGCTACGGTAATGCCGACGCGCCGGTCAATGGCATCAATCTGGGCATATTGGCGCAAAAACACTCGTTATTTGTCACACGGCCAACATTGTTCGATTATTATGCGCATCCCGCCGAACGGGCAGCTGGTGCCGAATATGTGTTCGATATGTTCAGGCAGGGAATCATCGAGGTAACCATCAGCCAGCGTTACGCTTTGGAAGATGCTGCCCAAGCGCACCGCGATTTGGAAGGTCGCAAGACTACGGGGTCGACGGTGTTGTTGGTTTAGGGGGGAAGAAATGCGGGTTAGTGGCAAAACAGTGTTGGTGACCGGTGGCACCGACGGCATCGGGCTTGAGATTGCACGGCAGTTGCAGGTAAAAGGTGCTGCGGTAATCGTCTGCGGACGGCGCGAGGGAATGCTGGCGACAGCACGCACCGAGGGTCTGGAAGCAATATCGGCCGATCTCTCGACTGCAAATGGCTGCACCGCGTTTCTGGAAGCTTTAGGTGACCGACCACTCGATATCCTCATAAACAACGCCGGGATGAGTGGAAATTTCGGCCCTGATGAGCCGATCAATCTGCCGCTAACCGATCAAGCCATCTTTCTCAATCTTAACGCACCGATGCACCTGATCGCCCGGCTGCTTCCAGCGTTGCTGACGCGACCCGAAGGAGCGATTGTCAATGTCACCTCGGGACTCGCGATTGCGCCGCGCGCTGGCGGCCCGGTTTACTGTGCTACCAAGGCGGGACTGCGAAGCTTCACGCAAGCGCTGCGGCATAATCTGCGGGGAAGCAAAGTGCATGTTATCGAGGCACTTCCTCCAGTAGTAGATACCGCGATGACCGCCGGACGCCCGGCAAGGAAAATGTCAGCGAAAGAATGTGCGGCGCAAATCATCGACGCGATTGAAAGCAACAAAGCCGAAGCCAATGTCGGCATGGTCAAGTTTTTGCGGATGGTTTATTCGGTGTCGCCAGCACTTGCGCGGCGGATCATGATCAAGTTCTGATCAGCACTCGACCACGTTTACCGCCAGCCCACCGAGCGACGTTTCCTTGTATTTCGACCGCATATCCTCGCCAGTCTGACGCATGGTTTCGATAACCGCGTCGAGGCTGACGATGTGCCCGCCGTCACCTTGCAGCGCCAGATAGGCGGCGTTGATCGCCTTAATCGCCCCCATCGTGTTGCGCTCGATACAGGGTATCTGCACCAACCCGCCAATCGGGTCGCAGGTGAGACCGAGATTGTGCTCCATGCCGATTTCGGCGGCGTTCTCGACCTGCGCGTTGGTGCCGCCCAGCGCCGCTGCCAGTCCCGCCGCCGCCATCGAACAGGCAACGCCGACCTCACCCTGACAACCCATTTCCGCCGCCGAAATCGAAGCGTTGGTTTTATAGAGAAATCCAATCGCAGTTGCGGTGGTGAGCAACAACCGGCTTCCCTCGGGTGTCGGGCTCGCGGTGAACACCTCATAATATTTGAGCACGGCTGGAATGACACCAGCCGCGCCGTTTGTTGGCGCAGTTACCACGCGACCACCCGCCGCGTTTTCCTCATTCACGGCCAACGCCCAAAGGCTGACCCATTCGAAAACTGCCGAGGGATCGCTTCTCGGCCCGCGCGCCAGCAGTTTTTCGTGAAGGCATTTGGCTCTGCGTTTGACGTTCAATCCACCCGGCAAAATACCATCATTTTCGCATCCCCTGTCGACGCAATCGAGCATCGCGGTGCGGACAGCGTCGATAAATTCATGAGTCTCCGCCTCGCTTCGCCACGCCGCCTCATTGGCCTCGATAATAGCACCGAAAGTCAGGCCAGTGGCGTCGCCGATTTCCAGCAATTGTTCACCGGAGCCGAAGGGGTGTTTCAACTCGAAGTTCAAACGCGGCGCATCGGCGTCCATCCGCGAAATTGCGCCGCCGCCAATCGAAAAATAGGTTTCCACATATTCGCTGCCATCGCCATAGGTCGCGGTGAAACGCATCGCATTGGCATGACCCGGCAGAAACTCGCCTTTGTGAAACAACAGATGGCGGGTTTCGATAAATCCGATCTCCACCCTGCCCGCCAGCAACAGCCGGTCGGCGGCCCGGATATCTGCAACAATACCCGCTATCGCATCAGGGCAAACCCCCTCGGGCGTATAACCTGACAGCCCAAGCAATATTGCGGTATCGGTCGCATGGCCATGACCCGTCAGCGCCAGCGAACCGAACAGTTCGCACAAAACCTGCCCGACATCATTTCTGATTAGCGCCCGCTCGGCAAAATCGCGCGCGGCGCGCATCGGACCAACGGTGTGCGAACTCGATGGCCCGATACCGATGGTGAACAAATCCGTGATGCTAAGTGCTTGAGCCATTGACGCTACGGCCTGTAGCAGCCGTGGTGGAACAATAACAACCGATTGGTTTCCGATGCAACCAGATGAGGCGTTTTATTCGTTGCCTTGTACGCGGTTGAGATGCGCGGCATCTGCGCCAACCAGCGAAATAAGATCAGACGTATCGACTGCAGTGCAATACTCGCCGTGCATATTTGCGACACTCATCCGGTGGACAAGTTCGGCATCGAATTCATCGCCAGAAAAAGCCGCACGGTTGCCTGCGGCGCACGCATCATGCGCAAGATAAACGTCATAGCCCATGTTGCCCGCGGCACGGACGGTGGTTTCAACACACATATTGGTGAAGTAGCCGGCAACGACGAGCCGCGATACCCGGTCGCGCCGAAGTTTGATTTCTAGTTCGGTGCCGATGAAACCGCTGTTCACGTCTTTGGTGATAACCTGTTCGCCGGGTCCAGGTTCAAGCCCTGCCATCGCCTGTCCGCTGTCGAGCGACAGTTTTAGTGGTGAAGCGGCTTCGCGCGAATTGTGAAAGGTAAAATAGACCGGCAGACCTGCTTCGCGCCATGACTTCAGAAGGTCGGTGATGCGAGCTTCTGCATCAGGATTATTGCGATGACCGCAGCTTCCACCCCAATGTTCGTGATTGTTGACGCCATTTTGCGCGTCGATAACCAAAAGCGCAGTATCGCTGCCGAACTTGCAGATCATAAAAATACCCTCCCAAATATTTTTGCGGGTAATGGTGACTTACGCCACTCTCTCCCCGAATATGGTGCCCCAGGCCGGACTCGAACCGGCACTCCTTTCAGAACAGGATTTTGAGTCCAGCGCGTCTACCAATTCCACCACTGGGGCATCGCTTTCGGCACGAACCCGTTAAAGCGGCGCTCGCTCTAACCGAGCGTCCGCTTTGATGCAAGGCTATCGTTACTTCCGCAGCTCTTTCGCCAGCGTCTTCGCCGTTGCCTTGCCATATGGAGCCTTGAACCCGCCAATTCCGGCGACGTCCATGCCAGTCTGGCGATAGACCGCGCGCATGTGGCTGAAGGTTTTAAAGCCGTCCACACCGTGATAATTACCCATCCCCGACGGCCCCGTACCGCCAAAGGGTAAGTCCTCCATCGCGTTATGGAACACCACATCGTTGATCGTCACCCCGCCGGAAATGGTTCGCGACAGCACGCGGCTCTCCTCTGTCTTGTCGCTGCCGAAATAATATAGTCCCAAAGGCCGGTCGTGCGCGTTCACATAATCAATCGCCTCATCCATGCTGGCATAGGTCATCACTGGCAGGATCGGCCCGAAGATTTCCTCCTGCATGACCTTCATGTCATCGGTGACATTGCGGACGATTGTCAGCGGCATCTTGTTGCCGTTGGAGGACTCGAAATCTTCGCCCGCTGGATTGACCTCGATCAGTTCCGCACCCTTTTCGCGCGCGTCAGTCAGGTAGCTTTGCAAGCGTTCGTAGTTGCGACCATTTACCACCGATGTGTAGTCATCGTTGGCGAGCAACTTGGGATATTGTGACTGAACGCCTGTCTTGATGGCGTCGATCATGTCGGTCTCTTGGTCCTTGGCGACCAGCAAATAGTCGGGCGCTAGGCATATCTGACCTGCATTCATCATCTTGCCGAGCGCAATCCGGTCGCCAGCTTTCTTGATATTCGCACTACGCCCGATAATTGTCGGCGACTTTCCTCCTAGCTCAAGCGTAACTGGCACCAGATTGTCGGCGGCCGCTCGCATGATGTGGCGGCCTACGCTCGTTGCGCCTGTAAAAATCATATGGTCAAAGGCGAGTTTTGAGAACGCCATACCAACTTCCGGCCCGCCGGTAAAAACCGCCATTTCTTCCTCAGCGAAATATTTGGAGATGACTTCGGCGAACAAGGCCGAAACTTGCTCGGTAAACTCGGAAGGCTTGACCATCGCACGGTTGCCCGCTGCCAATATGCCAGCCATCGGCACCATCACCATACCCACGGGGAAGTTCCACGGTGCAACTACCCCGACCACGCCCTTTGGCTGATACACCACCTCGGCTTTCGCGCCCAGAAGCCCCAGCGGAAACGTGGGTTTACGCTTTTCACCCTTGGCCCAGCTTTCGAAATGCTTTTTGGCATGTTTCATCGCGCTGACCGAAGGCATGATGTCGGTCATCAACGTCTGTTCGCGGCTTCGGTGACCGAAATCGGCGGAAACGGCTTTTGCGAAGCCTTCCGCGTTGTCCAGCAGCAACGCAATCGCGCGGTCAATCCGGTCGCGGCGCACCGACATCGGCTCAGGTAACGCCGCAATGAAACTTGCACGCTGCTTTTCCAGCACCTCCTGCATATTGGCTGTCATCTTTTTTCTCCTGATTATCTTCCTCTCCGGGCTACGCCATAAAGTTTCGTATGAAAACCCTTGGGGCACGGAATACGAGTTCATATTTGTCTTTGTTGCGCTGCGGTATTATGGCGACTCGAGAGCTTACCCTACGGCACGAAGGAATATTCCATGAGCAGCACCGATCCAGTCGTCATCCTGTCCTATGCGCGCACCCCAATGGGCGGAATGCAGGGGGTATTTGCCGATGTTGCAGCGACCGACCTTGGCGCGACTGCGGTCAAGGCAGCGGTCGAACGAGCGGGCGTTGATGCTAACGATATCGAGCGGATCTATATGGGTTGCGTATTGCCCGCAGGCTTGGGGCAAGCCCCTGCGCGTCAGGCGGCGATCAAGGCGGGCCTACCCAAGTCGGTGCAGGCGACCACGGTAAACAAGGTTTGCGGTTCGGGGATGCAGACCGTCATCATGGGTGCCGAAGCGCTGGCCGCCGGGTCGATTGACCTGATTGTTGCGGGCGGGATGGAAAGCATGACGAACGCGCCGTATCTGCTGAAGAAGCATCGCGGGGGTGCGCGGATTGGTCATGATACTGCCTATGACCATATGTTCCTCGACGGTCTTGAGGATGCTTATGAGGCTGGCCGCGCGATGGGCACCTTCGCTCAGGATACCGCCAATGAATATCAACTGACCCGCGCAGCGCAGGACGATTACGCAATTGAATCGCTTCGTCGTTCGCAAGCCGCGATTGCCGACGGTGCGTTCAAGGATGAAATCGTTGCCGTCACCGTTACTACCCGCAAAGGGGATGTCGTCGTCGATACTGACGAGCAACCCGGCAAGGGCATGCCTGACAAGATACCTGGTCTCCGCCCCGCCTTCGCCAAAGACGGTACGATTACGGCTGCAACCTCCAGCTCGATTTCGGACGGTGCCGCCGCACTCGTCCTTACGCGCCAGTCGGTTGCCGATGCCAAAGGGCTGAAACCCGTCGCGCGCATCGTCGCCCACGGCGCTCACGCACAGGAGCCCTCAGCCTTCACCACCGCCCCCGTCGGAGCGATCACCAAATGTTTGGAAAAGGCAGGCTGGAGCATTTCCGATGTTGACCTGTTCGAAGTCAACGAAGCCTTTGCCTGTGTGGCGATGTTCGCGATGCACGATCTCGGAATCCCGCACGACAAGATCAACGTCCACGGCGGAGCGACCGCTTTGGGCCATCCCATCGGCGCATCAGGCGCGCGGATTATCACCACGCTGATCGCGGCACTCCAACGCCACGGCAAAAAGCGCGGCGTTGCTAGCCTGTGCATCGGTGGTGGTGAAGGCACTGCTTTAGCGGTGGAGTTGATCTAGTCCTTATCTGCCGATGCTTCACATTGATATTGCCATAGCCGGTTCGAGGGCATAGCCTCCCTCGGTCGCGACCAATGGGAGATAGATCATGAAGAACCTGATGATAATTGCGGCGCTGGCATCCTTGGCAGCGTGCTCGCAACAAACTGAAAAGGCAGCGGAAACCGAGACGGCCCCGGTCGAAGCGGCGGTGACTGCTGAGACCGACTCGCCAACGTTCGTTGGCGACTATGACGTCAAAATGGCCGACGGTAAGATGGGCAAGACGCGGATCAATGAAGATGGCACCTTTGTCGACACGGGCCCGGACGGCAAGGAAATGAAAGGCAAGTTTGCCCTCAAGGACGGCAAAGAGTGCTTTGATGCCGACGGCGACGAACCCGAGCTTTGCTGGACGTCAGCCAAGCCCGGTGCGGACGGAAGCTTTACGTCCACAAACGACAAGGGTGAAACTGTCACAGTGACGCCTGCCAAGAAATAGACAACTTTCTGGGCGGTGGGAGTATCGGATGCCCGGCGCACCCGCCTTTGACCGCCCATAGCAGATACAATTTGCGACACTAATGTCCAGTTTCTGAACGACTTGTTCGCGAGGCGTTCAAGCTGTGGATCCTATCTGGGGAACGTCGACGCAGTTCATGCGTTTACGTCTTGAGAAAAGGATTTAAGACCATGAAGAGCAACTTTTTGATCGCAGCGGTCATTGCAGCCACTCTGACCCCGATGGCAGCTCAAGCACAGACGCGCGAAATGCAGCGTAACAACCAAGACGTTCGCGAAGAAAAGCGCGAATTAAAGGATGCAAAGCGTTACGGCACTAAGGCCGATGTTCGCGCGGAGCGTCGTGATGTGCGGGAAGCCAAGCAGGAACGTCGTGAGGACTGGCGCGATTATCGCCAGAGCAATCGTCGCGCATTTCAAGGAACGCGTTTTAACGCACCGTTCCGTTACCGGACATTCAACAATGGCGGGACAATCGGTTCCAGCTATTACGGCCCCCGCTACCGGGTAGCCAATTATGCCAACTACCGTTTGCCACATCCGGGTCGCGGACTGACCTATGTCCGTCACTATAACGACGTGCTGTTGGTCAACACCCGCACAGGGCGGGTAGTGCAAGCCTATCGTGGGTTTTACTGGTAACATTCCATCCTCCCGGAAGGTTGCCAAGTAAACTGGGCCGTCGGAGCAATCCGGCGGCCCTTTGTTTTTGGGGAGGAGCAGGCTAAGTTGTTGCCATGAACATCGTCTTCATCCTCTTCGACAACGTCACCCAGCTTGATTTTGCAGGCCCGGTGCAGTTCCTCTCGCGATTGCCTGGTGGCAAGGTGTTTGTGGCTTCAAAGGACGGCGGCGCAGTCACTACCGACAGTGGTTTTTCCATTTTACCCGGCACCAGCTTTGCCGATTGTCCGCAGGCCGACATCATCTGCGTCCCCGGGGGACACGGTGTTCGCGAGGCGATGGCCGATAAAGCGATTGTCGATTTTGTCCGCGAACAAGCCGCCGGCGCGCTGTGGGTAACCAGCGTTTGCACGGGTGCGTTCATCCTCGGCGCGGCGGGACTGTTGCAGGGCAAGCGCGGGACCTGCCACTGGGCCTACACGCATTTGCTGCCACTGTTCGGCGCGACACACGAGACAGCCCGCGTTGTCCGTGACGGCAATCTGGTCACCGCAGGCGGCGTCACATCTGGCATCGACTTTGCACTCGAATTGATTGCAATGATTTCCGGCGAGGCCGTGGCGCAAACGATTCAGCTGGCGCTCGAATACGACCCTGCCCCGCCCTTTGTCGGCGGAACCCCGGACAAGGTGCCTGAGGGCATACTCCTCAACCTGCGCGAGCGGATTTATGACCGTGCGGCGGCGCAAATGGAATTAGCAATCAAGGCGCTAGCTTAACCGACCGCTTAAATTCTCACTGGACGAACCGCTGTCATCATTATAGCGTCACCGTCGGGAGAGAGCATCATGATAAACAGGTTTTGGCTGATTGCAGCGGCGGTAAGCGCAGCACTCGTTACTGGCTCGTGCAAGAAGGCGGATGACGCGACCGAGATGCCTGGCTTTGCAGCCATCAACGGCGATTATCTGAAAACCGGCGGTGATGGTTCCAATTGGGCGATGACCGGCTTTAATTACAATGAACAACGCCATAGCCCGCTGACAAAGATCAACGCAGATAATGTCAAAGACCTTGGCATCGCCTGGTTTGCCGACCTTCCCGATGCCCGCGGTCAGGAAGCGACGCCGGTCGTTGTCGATGGCAAGATGTTCATCTCCACCGCTTGGTCGAAGGTGTTCGCCTACGACGCAAAGACCGGCAAGCCGTTGTGGAGCTTCGACCCCGAAGTCGACAAGGCACGAGGTGTCAAGGCTTGCTGCGATGTTGTCAATCGCGGCGTCGCGTTCTGGAAAGGCAGCGTGTTTGTTGGAACGATCGATGGGCGGCTGATTTCGCTCGATGCGGCGACCGGCAAGCAAAATTGGAGCGCGCAAACGCTCGATCTGGAATCCAACGGCACGATCACCGGCGTGCCGCGCGTGGTAAAGGACAAGGTCGTCATCGGCTTTGGTGGTGCCGAATTCGGTGCGCGCGGCTATGTCACCGCGTACGACGCGGCGACCGGCAAGCAAACGTGGCGCTTCTACACCACACCCAACCCCAAGGGCGAAGCCGACAGAGCGGCCAGCGATGAAATCTTGAGCACAGCCTCTAAAACATGGAGCGCCGAACCCAAGAAAGGCGACTGGCGCGAAAGTGGCGGCGGCGGGACGGTGTGGGACGCGATTGTCTATGATGCCGAACTCGATCAGCTTTACCTTGGTGTCGGCAACGGCAATCCGTGGAACCACGGTATCCGGTCAAATGGCGAAGGCGACAATCTGTTCCTGTCATCCATCGTCGCATTGAAACCCGACACAGGCGAATATGTCTGGCATTATCAGGAAACGCCCGCCGAAACGTGGGATTACACCGCGACCCAGCCGATCATTCTTGCGAGCGAAAAACGCGATGGCAGGGATGTAAAGGTCATTTACCACGCCCCGAAAAACGGCTTTTTCTTCACCATTGACCGCGTTAGCGGCAAGATGCTGTCGGCCAATCCGTTCATCGACGGCATTACCTGGGCAAGCGGTTATGATGTGAAGACAGGGCGGCCTATTGAGAAACCCGAAGCACGTTATGAAAAAACAGGCAAGCTTTATATGGCCAATCCGTCGGCATTGGGCGCGCATAACTGGCACCCGATGAGTTACAATCCGGCAACCGGGCTGGTCTATATTCCAGCACTTTATATCGGTGGCGCTTACCTGCCGCCGGTTGCACCGAATGAAATGGACCGCAAGCCGTTGGGCTTCAATGTAGGCGGCGCGATGGCCACAGCCGACCTGCCCGATGACATCAATTTCGTGAAGGCAGTGAAAGCCGCTACAACTGGCAAGCTGGTGGCATTTGACCCCAAAACCGGCAAGGCAAAATGGACCGTCGATCACCCCGCATCGTGGAACGGCGGGACGATGACCACGGCGGGCAATCTGGTGTTCCAGGGCACCGCAATGGGCCAGTTCAGGGCGTATGCTGCGGATACCGGCAAGCAGTTGTATAACCTCGACGTCCAATCGGGCGTGCTTTCGGGTGCATCGACCTACACCGTGGACGGCGAACAATATATCGCGTTCCTCACCAGCAAGGGCGGCGCGTTTCCTTTGGTGTCCGGCTATGCCGGGACTGCGAGTTCGGCTGTACCAAATATCCCGCGCTTGATCGTGCTGAAGCTTGGCGGCAAAGCCACATTGCCTGCCCTGCCCGCGACCCCTCCATATGTTTGGGAGCCGCCGACGCAAGTCGGTACTCCAGCCGATATCGCGGCAGGTGCTTCAAACTTCCAGCGCTACTGTCTCGTTTGTCACGGCCCCGGTGCGGTCGGCAACGGCGTGCTCCCCGATCTACGCAAGTCGGGCACAATCGCCGATGCCGCGACATGGAAGTCGGTCGTGATTGATGGCATCCTGAAGGGCAACGGCATGGTCAGCTTCGCAAGCGTACTAACGCCTAAGGAAGCCGAGCAAATGCTGGCCTATGTTATCAGCCGGGCGCATTACGCAAAGGCGAATGATGGGGTGTTGGGCGGACCAGCAAAAGCGACCAAATGAGGCTGTCGTAATGCCTATGAATCGGACAGGTGCCTAATTTTTAGGCATTAGAGTGATTGCCTCAGGATCGAGACCCTCGCAAATCTGCCAGATGAAATTGGCACGATCCTTGATACTGGCATGTTAATAATCCGCGCGCGCGGAGCCTCCGCTACACGCGCCTGTTAGGGGAATATCATGAAAAAGATCGAAGCGATCATCAAGCCGTTCAAACTCGACGAGGTTAAAGAGGCGCTGCACGAAGTCGGCGTTTCCGGCATCACCGTAACCGAAGCAAAGGGTTTCGGCCGCCAGAAGGGCCACACCGAGCTGTATCGCGGCGCTGAATATGTTGTCGACTTCCTCCCCAAGGTAAAGCTTGAAGTCGTCGTCGAAGACGCGCTTGCCGATCGTGTGGTCGAAGCCATTGCAGCAGCCGCTCAAACCGGACGGATCGGCGACGGCAAAATCTTCGTCATCCCTGTGGAAACAGCGCTTCGTATCCGCACCGGGGAGCGTGACAACGATGCCGTCTAAAACCA
Organism: Sphingomonadales bacterium; assembly: GCA_031429915.1. Taxonomy (GTDB): domain Bacteria; phylum Pseudomonadota; class Alphaproteobacteria; order Sphingomonadales; family Sphingomonadaceae; genus Sphingorhabdus_B. The sequence continues at coordinate 23,190 of JANPAM010000390.1, forward strand.
AATCGAAATCACCTAAAAAAGACAAGCTACAGAAGGAAAGCAGCATGGGTAACACTGCCAAGGATATCATCAAACGTATCAAGGACGAGGAAATCGAGTGGGTCGATGTCCGCTTCACCGATCCAAAGGGCGCCTGGCACCATTTGACCATGTGCTCGAACGTCATCGGCGAGACCGAGTTGGAAGACGGCCTGATGTTCGACGGGTCTTCGATTGAAGGCTGGAAAGAAATCAACGAATCCGACATGATCCTGAAGCCTGATCTTGACGCGGTCTATATCGACCCGTTCAGTGCAACGCCGATGTTGATTCTGTTCTGCGACATCGTCGAACCCGAAGACGGTTCGCTGTATTCACGCGACCCGCGTTCGACCGCAAAACGCGCCGAAACTTATCTGCAATCGACCGGACTTGGCGACACGATCTATGTCGGACCGGAACCAGAATTCTTCATGTTCGACAGCGTTGAATTCGACAACAGCTATGCCGGAAGCTTTTATAAGCTGGACGATGCCGAGCTGCCTACCAACAGCGGCACCAAATATGAAACCGGCAACATGGGTCACCGTCCGCGTGCCAAGGGAGGGTATTTCCCCGTTGGCCCGGTCGATGTGACCACCGACATCCGAGCCGAAATGGTCGCTACGCTGATGGAAATGGGTTTGCCCATGGACAAGCATCACCACGAGGTGGCCGCCAGCCAGCACGAGCTTGGCCTGACTTTTGGTAAGCTTGTCGAAACCTGCGACCGGATTCAGATCTACAAGTACGTCGTGAAGATGGTGGCGCACGCTTATGGCAAGACCGCCACGTTCATGCCGAAGCCGATCAAGGACGACAACGGCTCGGGTATGCACACGCATATGTCGATCTGGAATAAGGGTAAGAACACCTTTGCGGGTAACGGCTATGCCGGTCTGTCGGACGCCTGCCTGTATTTCATCGGCGGCGTTATCAAGCACGCCAAAGCGCTTAACGCATTCACCAACCCGACCACCAACAGCTACAAGCGTTTGGTGCCCGGTTTCGAAGCGCCGGTGTTGCTCGCTTACTCGGCTCGTAACCGGTCGGCATCGTGCCGCATTCCTTATGGTGCGGGCGAGAAGGCAAAGCGCGTTGAATTCCGCTTCCCCGATCCGCTTGCCAACTCGTATCTCGCGACTTCGGCATTGCTGATGGCTGGTATCGACGGCATCCAGAACAAGATCCACCCAGGCGAAGCGATGGACAAGAACCTGTATGATCTGCCACCCGCAGAGCTCAGCCTGGTTCCAACTGTCTGTGGATCGCTTCGTGAAGCACTGGAAAGCCTGATCGCCGACCAGGACTTCCTGCTGAAGGGCGGCGTGTTCACCCAGGACCAGATTGACGCCTATATCGAGTTAAAATGGCCTGAAGTATATCGCTGGGAAATGGCCCCAAGCCCGGTCGAATTCGATATGTATTATAGCTACTGATCCTAGCGCCTCTAATTGATTTCTAAGGCCCGGTGGTTGTAGAACCGCCGGGCCTTTTTGATGTCGGGCCTCGTTCAATGGCGGCTGGCAACTACGACCGTCGCGCTCTTGATACTTGCAGGCAGCGATAAAGCTGGGCAAGTTGGCTTCAGAACAACGGAGAGCTTGCGAATGAAACGTCCCCTGACATTATTGTACATAGTCATTGCGTTGGGTGCGAGCACTCCTGCGGCAGCAAGACTTTCCAGCGCCGAAGCGAAAATGGCTGCATCGGTGGATGCCGAATATGAAAGCAACGTCGCGTTGCTCGAAAAGCTGGTCAACCAGAACAGTGGCTCTTTGAACATCGAAGGCGTCACCAAGGTCGGACGGATGATGCGCGAACAACTGGAGGCGCTGGGCTTTAGCGTGCGCTGGGTACCGATGACGGCGGCAGGGCGCGCAGGTCATTTGATTGCAACGCGTAAAGGTGGCCCTTCGACTGGCTCAGGAGGAGGCAAGAAGATGCTGCTCATCGGTCATCTCGATACAGTCTTCGAACCAGCATCGCCTTTCCAAAAATTCAGCCGCGACGGCGACAAAGGCGTCGGTCCGGGAGCCAACGACAACAAGGGTGGCATGGTCGTCATGCTGGCGGCACTGCGCGCAATGCAAAAGGCCGGGACGCTTAGCGGCGCCAACATCGAGATCGTGCTGACCGGCGACGAAGAGGATCCAGGCGATCCTCTGGACGTGGCGCGCGCCGACCTGATAGCAGCCGGCAAACGCGCCGATGTCGCGCTTGATTTCGAAGGGCTGGTGGTACTTGACGGCGTCGATATGGGATCAATCGCTCGGCGAAGCTCTGCAAGTTGGACCGTAACCGCAAAAGCCAAAGGCGGGCATTCAAGTGGAATCTTCAGCGAAACCGCTGGCGATGGCGCAATTTATGCCTTGGCCAAAATCGTCGTCGCCTTCCGCACTGAACTGCCCGAGCAGAACCTTACGTTCAATGTAGGTCTATTGACCGGCGGGGTCGAGGCTGAACTGGGTGTTGGAGGCATCACCGCAACGGCATCGGGCAAGACCAACATCATTCCCGAAATCGCTATCGCTCGCGGCGATATCCGCACCTTGTCACCCGAGCAGGAAGCGCGCGTCCGCGAGAAAATGCAGGGAATTGTGGCGCGCGCTTCGCCGGGAGCGACCGCTGATATCGTTTTCGCGACCGATGGCTATCCAGCCATGGCACCGACCGACGGTAACAAAGTGCTGCTGGCGAAGCTGAATGTGGTAAATACTGACCTGGGCCTTCCCCAAATGCCGACGCTTGACCCTATCCGGCGCGGCGCAGGCGATATCGCATTTGTAGCCAAAGACGTTGACGGGCTTGTTGGTCTTGGATCGGCAGGACTTGGAGATCATGCCATTGGCGAGAGCGTCGATCTTTTGAGTTTGAAGCGCCAGGCCAAGCGTGCCGCGATACTTATGACGCGGTTATCGCGCGAGAAGGTCAAGTAACAGCGAACCAACCAACCTGCCCAAACAAAAGGGCGGCCGTTGCGGGCCGCCCTTTTTAATGCTGATGCGACATCGCAAAGCGAATTAGTTAGCTGCTTCAGGCGACTTTCCGAATACCCGGTACTGTTCGTTGCCGACAAAACCAAATTTAGTGATACCGCTACGCTTCACCTCGGCTAGCGCTTTGTCAACTGCGTCATATGGTGCAGTTGGCGCTGGCTGAAACTGAAGCTCTGGCTCCGGGTTCATCGATTTAGTTTGCGCTAGAAACTGTGCAACCTGTTGCAAGGATACCGGCGTACCGTTCCATTGCATTTCACTGGTTGGCAGAATGATGATCTTGTTGATCACCGGGTCAACCATGTCTGGTGGAGGCAGACTATCATCCGCCACCGGCAAGTCGATGTTAACCGCATGGGTCACAGGGGGGATGGTGATCATCAG
>JANPAM010000391.1:0-2142 GCA_031429915.1 Sphingomonadales bacterium
TCTCTGCGCGCGTCTTTGCGGCATCGGATGCATCGCTGTCATCGGCAACCTGCGCATAGAGGTCGACCAGGTGACCATTTGACAATACACCCAGTGCAGCCGCAGCAGGCGCAGAATTGATCCTGACCGCAGGTCCGAACATCGGCAATTGCGCGCGCCAGCCGGCCATCTGGCGACCTGCGTCGTCAAAAATCCGTTCGGGCGGCAGGACGCCGGTCGCTGCCGATAGTCCGAACCGCCAGCTGTTCATGCCGGTCACATTTTCCCATTCGATCTTGACCGAGCGGCGACCGTTGATCCCTGCCCCGACCGCTTTTTCGGTCAGCAGGTAATCGATGCCTTTCATCCAGCCCTGGTATCGGCTTTGGTTCAAAAATGCCGTCGCGTTCCCCTGATCGCCGGCCAGTGAGGCACAAATCGAGCGCGACATTTTCCAATTGGCGTCGCCCGTCATCCGGATTCCGGTTTCGGTAAGCGGGCACATTCCGGCAAGGTCACCGTTGGCCAGGAACGCCTGCATCGCCACTTCGTGAAGCCGCTTTGAATAACGACCCGGATCGACTGCTTGCACCAACTGTCTCGCAACCACCGAGTCGCCCATGCGTAACAGCAACCAAGCCCGCTCTGCTGTCCAGTCGGCACCGTCGACGCCTGCGGGTGTGGTGGTGCGGCTAGCGAGCAAGCGGCGCGCCATGATCGTTCCCCAGCGCGATGCGAGCGGGCCATCGGTGCGCTCAAGCACCTGTTTCAGAAACGTTCCCTTGGTTATTCCAAATGCCGCGAGGGGGTATCCGCCGGAGCCTTCTGAAATAATGCCGACCTCGCTTAACGAACGCCTTGCCGCAGGCGGGACATCGTACCGAATGACGAGTTCAACTTCCTCCTCTTCCTCTTCAGCGTCCTCTTCGTCATCGGTTGCGGCTAACGGTGCGGGGTCGGTTTCGTTCACGGGTCGCGGCGCAGCCGGATCGAAGGGGACTGTAGGATCGGTCGTTGGCGGTCGCGTTGTCGCCGGAGGTGGCGCTGGTGGGTCACCAAAACCGGGAGGTAATAGCGACTCCGGGCCTTGCTGGCCAATGGCGGGCAGCGCAAAAATGATACCGGCCGCTCCAGCCACCAGCAAACCCGCTTTGATTGTTCTATTTCTCAACGTTCAAACTCGTTTTCTGTTTCTCGGCTGGCTGCGACACCGGCACCTCGGTTACCATAAGCGGTCTCTCGCCACCCATCCATTCGAGCCAAAAGAGGATGAGCAATACAACTATCGCGGCACCGGCCACATAAGTCCACCGGACCATCCTCCCGCGCCGCATATTTATATCGAATCCAGCATATTGGCAAAAAACTTTCCGCGGTGGTTTAGCCGATATATAGGCCTCCTCGCAATGACTTCGCATACCGATCAAGACAAAGCGTCGTTCGCGGTTCGACAGGGTATACCAGTCGACCGGCCAATCGTGCTTGTTGGCATGATGGGTGTGGGAAAAAGCAGCATCGGTCGGAAGCTTGCCAACCGGCTGAAGTTGCAGTTCGTTGATGCTGACGATGAAATCGAGGCGGCGGCCGGAATGAAAATATCCGAAATATTCGAACGGTTTGGTGAAGACTATTTCCGTGATGGCGAACGGCGAGTAATCGCGCGGCTGATTGACGGCTTGCCGAAGGTCATCGCCACCGGCGGCGGTGCATTTATAAATCCCGAAACACGCGCACTGATTTTGCAAAAGGCAAAGTCAATCTGGCTCGACGCAGATATTTCTGTTCTGGTAGAAAGGGTTGGCAGGCGAAGCCACCGGCCTTTATTAAAGGGGCGCGACGCCGGCCAAGTGTTGACCGAACTTAGCGCAGTCCGGAGCCCTATCTACGCCGAAGCCGAATTACACATTCGCAGCGATACCTCCCCACACGAACGCACCGTCGACAATATTTTGAAAGCATTAGTCTCATGACCAGCGTCACTGTCGATCTTGCTGACCGGCCTTACGACATTCACATCGAAGCAGGATTGCTGGGTCGCGCTGCTGATTTTCTCGGACCTGTTGCTCGCGGAGGACGGCTTTTGGTGGTTACTGACGATCAGGTCGCGGCGAATGTCGGTCCAAAATTTGAGGCCGGTCTGCACGGAATCGAAACAAAGCAGTT
>JANPAM010000392.1:0-2023 GCA_031429915.1 Sphingomonadales bacterium
TATTGTTCACTGACAACGCAGCCTTTGCCGACAAGGTTGCAGCGGCGGTTGAAAAGCAGCTGACGAAATTGGCGACCGGTGTTGTGGCGGGGACGAGCTGGGCAGACAATGGCGCGATTGTCGTGGTGCCAACACTCGAAGAGGCGATGCCTATGGTCAACCGGCTGGCGGGCGAGCATGTCGAACTCGCCGTAGATGACGACCGCGCTGAAGCATTATTCGGCATGATCCGCCATGCAGGTTCGGTATTCTTGGGCCGGATGACGCCCGAAGCGATTGGCGAGTATGTCGCTGGCCCGAACCATGTACTGCCCACAGGCAGGCGCGCGCGTTTTGCGTCGGGGCTGTCGGTCCTGGACTTCATGAAACGCACCAGTTTCATCTCGCTCGACAAGGCTGCGGTCGACGCGATTGGCTCCGCTGCGGCCATACTCGCCGATGCCGAAGGATTGCCGGCGCACGCGCTGAGCGTAAGGAAAAGATTATGAGCAAGACCTCAAAAGCCCGTGCGGCAGCGCGGCTGGCTGCGGTGCAAGCGTTGTACCAGATGGATATGGAAAAAATCGGCTTGGCGCGGTTGCTCGGACAGTTTCACGAACACCGGCTGGGCAAGGAAATTGAAGATGCGCAACTGATCGACGCCGACATCGATTTCTTCGATGACGTAGTCGTCGGCACCGATGGCAGGCGTGCGGACATCGATGCGCTGATCGAGGCAAATCTCGGCGAGCAGTGGAAAATCGGTCGGCTCGACAAGACTATGCTTCAGATACTGCGGGCCGGAACTTATGAAATTATCGCAAGACCTGATGTGCCCACTGGTACTGTCATCAACGAATATATGGACGTCGCCCACGCGTTTTTCGATGCCAAGGATGCGAAGTTTGTAAACGCGCTGCTCGATGCGGTGGCGAAGGCGAAGCGGGGTTAGCGTCGTCTATGCCCCTCACATTGTCATCCCCGACTTGATCGGGGATCCATGGCCTGAGCCGTCGGTGCGCGCTTGCATGTCAGACCATGGATTCCCGCGTTCGCGAGAATGACAAATAGGGGGTAGAGGGTAACCTGTGACCAGCGAATCCACCTTCATCGGCCTGATGCGCGCGATGGCGACCGACCCGGCAGCTCGGGGGTTGCTCGATGACACGGCGGTCCTCGAACTGGGCCACGAAACGCTGATTCTGACGCACGACATGATGGCCGAGGGCGTACATTGGCTTTCGAATGCCGATCCGGCCGATGTCGCGTGGAAGCTGGTAGCTTCAAACTTGTCTGATTTGGCGGCAAAGGGCGCACGGCCATTGGGCGTGCTGCTCGGCTTCATGCTTGGTGAAGACGAATGGGACCGGCACTTTGCCGTTGGGTTGCAGCGGGTACTTGAACATTATGATGTTGCTTTGCTCGGCGGCGACACCGTTTCCAACCGGGGCGATAAGCGTGCGCTCGGGATGACCGCTATCGGCGCGGCGACACACCGCCCAGTGCCGTCGCGGAGCGGCGCGCAGGTGGGAGACTTGCTTTATGTTACCGGAACCTTGGGCGATGCGCTCGCTGGGTTTGAGCTGATTGATGCCGGGTTTGACGAGATTGGAGCACTCGCCAACGCCTATAACCGGCCTGAACCGCGTTTGACGGCAGGGCAGGCGCTTGCGCCTTTTGTCAGCGCTATGATGGACATTTCCGACGGTCTGTTGCTCGATGCCGAGCGCATGGCGAGCGCCAGCAGCGTCGGCATCGCTATCGATCTTTCGCTTATTCCGTTGTCGGCCCTCTATATCAGCTATCGCGGCGAAACGTTGGAAAGCCGATTGCAAGCCGCAAGCTGGGGCGATGATTATGAGTTGCTTTTTGCAGCACCGCCAACCGCTATCATTCCGGTCCCCGCAACATTGATGGGCCGGGTGAGCGACGGGGCAGGGCTATCGTTGCTTGATGGCAATCGCCACGTCGAACTGCCCGCCTCGCTCGGCTATCTGCATAGCTAGGCAAAGGCGCTCAAATGCTGCCCTTTTGGGGTTGCGTT
>JANPAM010000393.1:0-2006 GCA_031429915.1 Sphingomonadales bacterium
GTGGACATCCCTGGAGGCGTGGCGGCAAACGTAACTTTATTGGAGAATTATCATGAGCGATCAGCTGACATTGTCGGCCGAGACGCGCGACCGGGCTGGCAAGGGAGCCTCCCGCGAATTGCGTCGTCAAAACCGTATTCCCGCAGTCATTTATGGCAACAAGCAAGAACCCGAACTCATCCATGTCGAGGAAAAAGCTCTCATCAAATTGCTGATGACCGGTCACTTTTCGAACAGCGTGGTCGAGCTCGACCTTGGTGGCAAGAAGCAGATTACTTTGCCGAAAGACGTTGCCTTTCACCCGGTCAGCGATCGCCCGTTGCATGTCGACTTCCTTCGTATCGTCAAGGGCGCGAAAGTCGAAGTCAACGTACCTGTTGTCTTCATTAACGAAGAATTGTCGCCCGGTCTGAAGCGTGGTGGCGTTCTGAACATCGTTCGTCACGAACTCGAACTGATCTGCGACAACGACAAGTTGCCCGACGACATCCAGATAGATGTCACCGGTTTCGATGTCGGCGATTCGATACACATCAGCAACGTAACGTTGCCTAAGGGCACGGAAAGCAAGATCACCGACCGCGACTTTACCATCGCGACGATTGTTGCTCCTTCAGCGCTCAAATCGACCGAAGGTGATACGACTGTCGACGGCGAAGGCGAAGCTGAAGCCGAGGGTTAATGATATCTCCGGGGTAGGGCTTTGGCCCGCCCCGGAAATTTCCCATAAGGGCCACGCACGATGCAATTATGGATAGGCCTTGGTAATCCCGGACCGACCTATGCCATGCACCGGCACAATATCGGCTTCATGGCGATTGATGCGCTGGCCGAAGTATATGACCTGCCCGACCCCGCCAAGAAATTCCAGGGCTGGGTTCAGGAACTGCGGTTCGGCTCCGAAAAAATCATCTTACTAAAGCCAGCGACGTTTATGAACGAAAGTGGACGAAGTGTTCGCGCGGCGATGGATTTCTACAAACTCGAACCCGAAGCGGTCACCGTGTTCTACGACGAACTCGACCTCGCGCCGTTTAAGGTGAAGGTCAAAATGGGCGGAGGAGCCGCTGGCCATAACGGCATCCGATCAATGATCGACCATATCGGTGCAGACTTCAAACGCGTGCGTTTGGGCATTGGGCACCCGGGGCACAAAGATCGCGTAACCGGCTATGTGCTGGGCAATTTTCATAAGAGTGAGATCGACGACCTCGCCGACTTGCTCGGCGCGGTTTCGGCTGAAGCCGACTGGCTCGCCAAAGGCGACGACGTTCGGTTTATGAATGACGTCGCGATGCGGTTAGCGGAATAAGGATGCCTGGCTTTGACCTATATGCGGTCGGAGATGACGTGGCGCTGATCCTTGGCGCGTTAGAAGCCGGCGGAGATTTCGCGCAGATTAAACTCGACACCGACGGGCTGTGGCGCGCGCATTCAGATTTTTCGGTCGGGACTCGTGGGCGCTATTGTTTCTGGCATATTCCTGCTGGTCCAATCAGTAATCCGATCGCTGATGGTGGTTCGGATGCCGCCGAACGAACGGTCGAAAATCCCTATAATGGGTGGATTCATGAGCGAATAACCGACGGGCAGCCGTTTTTTGGCAATGGCGACATCGGGATTGTCTGGCTTTACCTTGATGCCAAGCTCGACGGCGACAAAATCGGAATGACTTCTTTAGGGTGGGTTGGCCGTCATTTTTCAGCGATTGGTCGAGTGCCGACGATAGAGACCGAGCGACGGTGGAACAAGTTGAGACGCGACATCAGCAAAGCAGGAACACGCATGCCTCGCGGTGGTCCGAGCAGTCCGAGCAAGATGACGGTCATCGGTCTTCCGCACGCGGCAGCCTTGATCGCAGACGGGCGACCTGCCGCGCTTAACCCCGACTTTACCCTCTAAGCAATTGATCGCAGAAATTAAGACAGGAAGTAAAAAATCATGGGTTTCAAATGCGGTATTGTGGGCCTTCCCAATGTGGGGAAATCCACGCTTTTCAATGCGCT
>JANPAM010000394.1:0-2416 GCA_031429915.1 Sphingomonadales bacterium
CGCGCTGGATTTTCGCCAGACCAAAGGCCTTTGACCTTTGCAGCATCAAGCACACGTTCGATGCGGCCCCTTAAACGCGAAGCCGTTTCTGGCTTGGTCAGCCATATGGGCTGAAGGAGCGACAACACGTCCTCTGTCTTAATCTTGGCGATTTGCAACTTGAACAGGGGCTGCGCGTACGTCGTCAACGTGTTCCGCCATTGCTGACGATGTTTGGGATTTTTGAAGCCATCCTCGATATCATCGACCAGCTTCATGGCAAAAACGCCAAACAGATGATCTTGGTTCGCTTCGACCTCGGCCTTGCCGCGTTCCAAACGGGGATCCATGCCATCAAGGATTAACGACCGAGCCTCAAAGGCACGTTCCCGTGCTTTAGATAAAGAAATATCGAAAACCGACCCCAGCCCCAGTTCGACCCGCTTGCCGTTTAGCGCGCCGATATAGAACCAAGAGCGACCAAACGGCCGAACGCGCAGGTAAAGCCCGCCACCGTCGGAATACACACCTGGCTTGGTGATCGCAGCCACCTGTTTAACATTGAGCTTGTTACGCGCGCGCGAGGCCATAGTGGTCGTGATAAGCTGATCAAAAATTCAATTCAAGCCACAATATCAGCCATAAGTTTGGCGGCGGTTTGACACGTTCTGCAGCGTGCTGCGGCGAACTAAAAATCCTGTGAAAAGTCTTGAAAACCTAAGTTTTAGCGAGTTTATCTTGGTTCGCGATAAACCGCTAAAGTCCAGTATGTGGCGGAGACGGTGGGATTCGAACCCACGATAGAGTCTCCCCTATACACACTTTCCAGGCGTGCGCCATCGACCACTCGGCCACGTCTCCGCATCCCATTCGGGCACGCACGCCATTAGCCGCTCATAAACGCTTTCGCAAGGGCGCGCGATTTGCAATACCGTGTCCCATGAAAAAACTACTCATGCTCGCCAGCGCTGCCTCAATCGCCGCGTTTCCGCTTTTTGCCCAGGACGCCAAGACCTATTCAGCGCCCGGCGAGATTGTCGCTGCGGCAAAGGCGGAGGAGTGGGTGGCGATTGCGCCTTCGGACCTGCTGGTGATGAACCTCGTGCCTGATGCTAAAGGCAAACCGCGCCGTGTGGTCATCCAGCTAATGCCCGCGCCGTTTACGCAAGGCTGGGTTGGCAATATTCGAAAGCTGGCGGCGGCGAAGTTCTGGGACGGTACCAGCATCAACCGGGTGCAGGACAATTATGTCGTGCAATGGGGCGACGCCACCGAGAAGAAGGCATTGCCGAATAATATCGCCAAAGTTTCCGAGGCGGATTATGTTTACCCTCGAACTCTGCCGAGACCACGGACCCTTGACCCGCTTTTCGTTCCGCCAAACGATATTTCGCGTTGGACCAGTTTTCATCGAGGATTTGCGGTAGCGGGTGTTGGCGCGCCGGACAGCGAACGAAACTGGCCAACCCACTGCTACGGCATGGTCGGAGTTGGCCGCAACCTGTCGCCCGATACCGGAACTGGCGCTGAACTCTACACCGTCATCGGCCATGCGCCGCGGCATCTTGACCGCAACATCGCGCTGGTGGGCCGAGTGATCGAGGGGATCGAGCATCTGTCCAGCCTGCCGCGCGGCACTGGGACGCTCGGCTTTTACGAAAAGGAAGAGGAGCGCACGCCGATCCTGTCGGTTCGTATGGGAGGCGAGGTCGCCGCACTTCAACCATTCGAATATCTCTCGACCGAAAGCCAAAGCTTCGCCGCTTATGCCGACGCGCGCGCTAACCGGCGTGATCCGTTTTTCAACGTCGCGGCAGGTGGTGCCGATATCTGCAACATCCCGGTACCTGTGCGCCGGAAGGGGAAGTAACATATTCCATCCCCGTTGGCGCTCCGCGCCTTCTGCGACTCGCGGGAGAGGGAAGGACTAATTAATGACGGAAACGCACACCGCCACGGCGACCCTCTGGCTTTGGACCAGCCCCAATGCCCCCGCGAGTTGGCACTTCCTGACGGTCGAAGGCGAAGCTGGCGAGGCAATCCATGCCCTTGCCCTCATGCGGCGTCTGGAGAATGGCCGACGGCGTGGTTGGGGCTCAGTGAAGGTCACTGCCAGTATCGGCGGCACCAATTCGGCGACATCAATATTTCCTGACAAGGCGAGCGGTGGGTGGCTCCTCCCCGTCAAAGCCGCCGTGCGCAAGGCTGAGGGACTGGTTGCGGGGGACTCCGCGAAGGTTTCACTTACGGTTCGAACCACTCCAGATCGGAGAATGGCTCACCAAAATCAATGTGCCCTTAGGAGATTGTTGACCACCGCCATGCGACATCACCTGGCATGGGAAAAATGGTCCGCTTCGATACCGCGCAGGCAATCAGGGATGCTGCTGCGAGAGCCAAAGCCCGCAACGGTGATGCCATTGCCCGACTTGACCAG
>JANPAM010000395.1:0-8950 GCA_031429915.1 Sphingomonadales bacterium
CGCGTTCTTCAATGCGCTGGTTGTCGCGGAAGGTACCGGATTGGCGGAAAAGCTGGTCAACTAGCGTGGTTTTGCATGGTCAACGTGCGCGATAATCGCGATATTGCGAAGGGACATATAATAAAGCCTTTTGGGAGTGGGGCGACCTTAATCGCCCGATTTCGCCGCGCCCTTAACGCAAAGTTCGTTGCGGCGCAACATTGCTGGTGTTGCAATGCGCGTTATGTGTGGCCAAAGCGACGGCCATGTTATCCCGCATCTTTGCCGACCGATTTGTTCTGCTGCTGCTCGGCACCATAATATTGGCGAGCGTACTGCCTGTTAGTGGGGAGGCGGCGGAGGTGGCAGCGCTGATTTCATCGGCGGCGATTTTCCTGCTCTTCTTTCTGAACGGCGTTCGCCTACCGCGCGATGAAGTGCTTCACGGGGTGCGCAACTGGCGATTGCAGGGAGCGATTTTCCTGTTTGTATTCGGTGCGATGCCAATCATGGGATTGGGCATGTCGCATCTGTTCAACAACGTGCTGCCAGCGACTTTGGCGCTGGGCCTGCTTTTTACCGGAATCCTTCCTTCGACTGTTCAATCAGCCGCCGCTTATTGTGCTCTGGCAAAGGGCAATGTCGCGGCGTCAGTCGTGGCGGCGGCTTTGATCAATTTGGTTGGCGTAGTCGTTTCGCCATTGCTGTTCGCGATGCTGGCGCATGTTGGCGAAGCCAATGTTTCAGGCGAGGCAGTTGGACGAATTGCGTTGATCCTGCTGCTTCCGTTTGCCCTTGGCCAAGCCACACAGCGGTGGTTCAAGCCGTGGGTTGATCGCCACAAATCGTTGGCGACGTGGATGGACCGGATTTCCATTGCGATTGCTGTGTATGTGGCATTCTCCGGCGCGGTTGTGGCGGGGATATGGAGTATCGTGCGCGGTGATGAGCTGGCGTGGCTGGCAGTGGCACTAACTCTCATGCTCATCGTCGGGTTCGGCGGATCGTGGCTGCTCGGTGGAATAATGAAGTTACCTCGCGGCGACCGCATCACGATGCTATTTTCGGGTGGTCAGAAAAGCATCGCCATCGGCGCACCTTTGGCAGCAACGATTTTTTCGCCAGCGATTGCCGGGATGGTGCTGCTACCAACGCTGGCATATCATATGGCGCAGCTTATCCTGTCCGCGCCACTTGCGACGCATTTGGCTAAAGACTCCTGAGCGCCTCTGACGGTCGCGCCGCCAATATTGGCAGCGAGCCAACTATGCCGAGGACAAACGTCAGGCCAGCACCGCCCACCAGCGTTATCGCCAAAATCCAAGGATCGGGCGCAAAGCTGAAGTCGAAGATTTGCACGACCACATAATATGCCGCGCCTAATCCTAGCGCCAGTGAAAGGATTCCCAGCACTACCGCGAGGATTCCGTATTCCAGCGCTTGCGCTCCCAAAATCTGGCGTCGCGTTCCGCCCAGCATTTTGGTGATGACCGCATCGTAAATCCGCGACTGACGGGCGGCGGCGATTGCTCCGACGAGTACTGCGATGCCTGCCAATATGGCGATTGACGCAGCAGCCGCAATCGCTTGCGCCATCTGCGTCAGCAACGTGGTGACTTGCGCGGTGACTTCACCGACCTCGATGAGTGAAGACGACGGGAAAGCCGGCGGGATCGATTTGGCGAGCATCCGCTCGGCGTCTTTGGACACGGTCAATGTCGCAGCCATATTATGCGGCGCTTTATCGAGGCTGCCGGGTGAAAACACCATCACGTAATTGAGTCCGAAATTTTCCCAGTTAACGGTGCGGAGCGAGGCAATTTTGGCTGGCACCTCAACGCCCAGCAGACTGACCGTCATGCTGTCACCGACGCCGACGCCGAGCACTTCGGCGACTTCGGCGTCAAGGCTTACCAAAGGTGGTCCGCTGTAATCGGCGTTCCACCATTTGCCCTCGACCAGTTCGCTGCCCTTCGGGATTGCAGCGCTGTAGGTCAGTCCTCGGTCGCCATTCAGCACCCACGCGCCCTCAGGCAATTCTTCGAGCTGGTCGACACGTTGTCCGCCATATTCGATAATTGTGCCGCGCAGGGCAGGGATCAGGTTGATGGTCCCCCTGGGATCGGCTTTGCGGACCATTTGGGTAAACCGCCCCGCTCCATCGCGCGGAATGTCGAGGATGAAAAAACTCGGCGCTCGTTCGGGGACGCTGTTTTTGATTTCGTTGTTGATGCTCGTCTGGATCGCTGCGAGCGTGACGAACAATGTCAGGCCTAAGCCCAATGCCACTACCAATGCCGATGTCTGCGCGCCGGGGCGGTGGAGGTTGGCGAGTGCGAGGCGGGGCAATGGCGCTTTCGGTCGTGGCAGGCGGATAAAAATGAAGCGCAAACCCCACGCAATGCCGGTCAGCAGGAGAAGTAACCCGACCGCCGCGCCGATAAAGCCGAGCGAAAATAATGGCTCTCTCGCGGTAACAACGGCGAGTGCAACAATCGCCACAATCGAGGCAATGACCCAAATTGTGCTTCGCCGGTCGATCCGCGCGTCGCCTTCGACCACCGCCCGGAACAATCCTGCGGCTGGAACAGTGCGGGCCCGGGCGAGCGGGGGCAGGGCGAAAGCAAAGGCGATGAGCAGGCCGTAGACAGCGCTGACCACGAGCGGCACAGGGTGGATCGTCCAGCCGGGGGCGACGGGCAGTATGTCGCCCGCAACCGCGCCAATCGCCATTGGCATGAAACTACCGACGATTAGACCAATGGCAATTGCGAACACAGCAACCACCAATATCTGAAGCATGTAGATTCGGAAAATCGTTGATGAGTCTGCACCGGTGACTTTCAGCGTGGCGATGCTGGCACGCTTCCCGGCGAGATAGCTGCTGACACCGTTGCCGACGCCAATGCCTGCGATAACCAGCGATGCGAGACCGACCAAGGTCAGGAACTGACCCATGCGTTCGATAAACCGACGAGTCCCCGGCGCACCGTTTGAGCGGTCGGTCACTTCCCAGCCTGCCGATGGGAATTGCTTTTCCAGTGCCTCGGCGACGGCCGCGGCGTCTTGGTCAGGGCGCAATTTTATCCGGTATTTGGCTTCGTACATGCTGCCCGGCTGGATCAGGCCTGTGTCGGGCAATGAGGCGATATTGATGATTGCAACCGGACCCAGCGTGAAGCCTTCGCCCAAACGGTCGGGTTCTTCTGCGACGATACCCGCAACCTTGAAGGTTGCTTCGCCAAACCGCACCGTGCCGCCATTGGCGATGTCGAGCCGGTCGCTAAGTGTAGGCCCGATATAGATTTCACCTCTTGCCGGAGCCTTGGCAACGCCGTCCTGCAGTTTCAATGCACCATAATGCGGATACATGCCGTCGACTGCTTTCAGTTCCGCAAGCAGGCTGTCATTGCTGATCGCCATCGCCCGCAAGCGAACGGTTTCGGAAACCTCACCGGTCTTCCGCAATGCGACCATTTCGGCCTCGTTCGCCTCCCGTTGCGAGATGCCAATTTCGATATCGCCGCCAAGGATAGTCTGCCCCCGCCGCGACAATTCTTCGCCGATTCCGGCCGTCAGGCTGCCGATCGCAGCCAGTGTCGCCACGCCGAGAAACAAGCAGATAGCGAGCAACCGCAACCCCCTGATCCGCGCGGACAAATCGCGGCGGGATATGCGCCAGATAGCTGCAAGCGGTAGAGTCAAAACCCGATTCCGTTCGTGTCGAGCGAAGACGAGACACCCATCGGTCGTGCACGCCTTATAGGCCTCTCGTCTTCAGCCAAAGGCTGAAGTTCATCCTGAGCGCCCGCCCTGCGGGCAGTCGAAGGGCTCGAGGCGAACGGTTTTGGATGTTGGTTGCTCACGCGGCGCTCTCCACCACATGACCGTCGTGCATTGCGATTACTCGGTCGCATTTCTTTGCGAGGTCGGGGTCGTGGGTGATGATAAGGAGCGTCGCGCCCAGCGCGGCGCGGCGTCCGAACAAAAGATCAATGATCGACGTCCCGGTCGAACCGTCCAGATTGCCAGTTGGCTCGTCGGCAAAAATGATCTTGGGTGCTGCTGCCATTGCGCGTGCAATCGCAACCCGCTGCTGCTCGCCCCCGGACAATTGTGAGGGGTAATGAGTCAATCGGTGGCCGAGACCGACCGCTTCCAGTTCCGCCGCAGCTCGCCCGAATGGGTCATCAATGCCCGCCAGTTCCATCGGTATCGCAACATTTTCCAGCGCTGTCATCGTCGGCAGCAAATGGAACGCCTGCAATACGATGCCAATCCGCCCACGTCTGGCACGCGCCAGTTCGTCTTCATTAAGTTTGGTGAAATCAAGCCCATCGACCAGCACGGTCCCTCCTGTTGCCTGCTCAAGCCCTGCCAGAACCGCCATCAGCGAAGATTTGCCTGATCCCGACGGCCCAAGCAACGCAACGCTGCTGTCATACGGCACCTCCAGATCGACCCCGCGCAAAATGGACACCTCGGCGTCGTTCGAACCAAGGCTAAGGGTGACATTTGCCGCACGGATGGCCATATTCGGCTGGGTGCTTTTCGGAGCGTGCAAGGAGAAGTCCTAATGATCAGAGGTTTTTGGCTATATGGGGCGCTTGCCCTGCTTCTCCAAGTGCTAGTTGGCTGTGGACAGGCGGCTGAATCGACGAAAAGCGAACCCGCTTCGGCAAAGCGCGAGGTGCCCGCACAATATGACAAGCTTGTGGTGGCATTTGGCGACAGCCTTTACGCCGGATATCGCCTCGAACCAGGCGAAGGCCTCGCCCCGCAACTCCAAGCTGCGCTGAAGGCCAATGGCATCAACGCCCGCGTGCACAATGCGGGCGTCTCCGGCGACACCACCGCAGCGGGCAAGACCCGGCTGGCGTTCGTGCTTGATAATCTGGAGCGCAAGCCCGATTTGGTGGTTTTGGGGCTTGGGGGCAATGACATGCTGCGCGGGGTTAAGCCTGCGGAAACGCGTACGAATATGGTGGCGATGCTCGACGAACTAAAAAAACGGCAAATCCCTGCGGTTCTGACGGGGATGCTCGCTGCACCCAATTTGGGTGCGGATTATGCAGGTGGGTTCAACCCGATATTCCCCGAACTTGCCAAGCAATATGGCGCGCCAATCTATCCGTTTTTCCTCGAAGGCGTGGTGACGGACAAGACACTCATGCTTCTCGACGGCGTTCACCCAAATGCCAAAGGCGTATCGCGGGTTGTCGAAGGATTGTCGCCACTGGTCGAAGCCGCTTTGAAAGAGCAGGGCGATAGTGTATTAGAAAAATAACACAGCTGGGGACGGAAGTGCTTGAATTGGTCGGGCACTCGTTCCATCTGTCGAGAAGCATTTTCAATGGGAAGAGTGACCATGTCGACCGAAACCGAAACTCAAACCGTCAGCGATCTGAAACTGACCCCGCCCGATCCAGTGCCGGTGGTTGCACCTACACAGGCGATGGGGTTGGTGCCCGTTACCGATGACCAGAAGTCGAAGCTCGAGGAACGGGTCGAGGCTTATATCGCCGACCTGATTGCGCAGGATGTCAACAGCCCTGAATTCGGCAAGCGGGTCGATCAATTGACTAACATGGGCCGCAAGGAAATTATGGAGGCGGCTGGCCAATCGAACCGTTTCCTCGACAAGCCAATCCGGCGAATGGACGAAGGTTCGGGCGTCGGCGCTGATTTAGCCGAACTGCGCCGGACAGTGGAAGACCTCGACCCGTCGAAAAAAGGCAATCTGATGTCCAAGGAGAAGCTCTTCGGCATCATTCCTTGGGGCAGCAAGCTCCGTAATTATTTCGACAGCTACCAAAGCTCGCAAACGCATATCAGCTCGATTCTGGGGCGTCTGGCTAACGGCAAAGACGAATTGTTGATGGATAACGCCGCGATTGATGTCGAGCGGCAAAATCTATGGGCGGCGATGGGGCGGCTCGAGCAGATGATTGTGATGTCGAAGCAGCTCGACGGCAAACTTGAGGAAAAAGCTGCCGAGCTCGAACTATCCGATCCGGCCAAGTCAAAGGCGATCAAGGAAAGCGCTTTATTCTATGTGCGTCAGCGCACTCAGGATTTGCTTACGCAGATGGCGGTAACTGTGCAGGGCTATCTCGCGCTTGATCTGGTCAAGAAGAACAACGTCGAGCTGGTCAAGGGCGTCGACCGCGCCTCGACCACCACGGTCGGCGCGCTGCGTACTGCGGTGACGGTTGCGCAGGCGATGACCAACCAGAAGTTGGTTCTCGATCAAGTGACCGCGCTGAACACCACAACTGCGAGCATCATCGACGCGACCGGCGCGTTGCTAAAGGATAACACCGCTCGCATCCACGAGCAGGCGGCAAATGCGACTATCCCGCTGGAAACATTGAGCCGCGCGTTCCAGAATATCTATGACACGATGGACGCAATCGACACCTTCAAGATGAAGGCGCTCGACAGCATGAAGCAGACCTCGATTGCGCTTGAAAAGGAAGTCGAGAAATCGAAAGGTTACATCGCTCGCGCAGAGGGGCAGGCGCAGGCGTTGAAAACAACGCAGGAGAGCGGGCTGCTCGCCTCGCTGGAGGCTTAAAGCTTGACCAACATCGCATCTCAATCCGATGAAATAATCCACAATTCCAAGCGTGCGTTGAGCAATGTGCGGATGGCGCCCATCGGCATGAAATCGCAGGCGCTTCGCCGAGCGCATTTGTGGGGCAAAATTAGCCGCGCGGCGGTTGCGGTCGGCGCGGTGCTGATTGGTGCTGGCATAATCGGTACAATCATCAACGGCATCGGGTTTTCCGGAGTGATGATTACAGCACTTGCGGTTGCGGCAGCGGCTTATGCTTTGCTGCGTTACCCCAAAATGCCGATGCCAACGACCGAGAGCCTTCGCCAGACCGATCTGGCGACGCTCGCTGGCAAGACCGAAATGTGGCTTGAATCGCAACGCCCGGCACTGCCCGCGCCCGCCATAAATCTGATGCAGGATATCGGGCTGCGTCTGGACCAGCTTGCACCGCAATTGCAAACTCTCGACGACAACGACCCTGCCGCTCGTGAAGTCCGCAAGCTCGTGGGCGAGCATCTGCCCGAGCTTATCAACGGCTATAAACGCATCCCCGAAACATTGAAGCGCAAGGAGCATGGCGGCAAAACTCCCGAGCAGCAGCTTGTCGATGGTCTGAAGCTCATCGACCGCGAAATTGAAACGATGACCGGCCAGATATCACGCGGCGAGCTCGACAAGCTGGCGACGCGGGGCCGGTTTCTGGAACTTAAATATGATCAGAACGTTGAGCAGTGACGCTGTCAGCATTGGAGGGTCATGCGCCAGTCTTCTGCATATCCACAAGGAATAGATGAGGCCCATCTGCGGGCAAAAGGCTGGCACCGACATGCCAACCCCGCCGCGGTAATCGGCATCGGGCTTTTTCTCGGTGCTGCATTGTTAGGGACGTTCGGCGGCCAGCCACATCCCACCCGCACAATTGATACGCCGTCGGCGACGGTGACGCTTCAATTCCCCGAAATATTGCGCAACGGCGAATTTTTCGAAATGCGCGCGACCGTAAAAGCGAAGCGGTCGTTTAAAGACATGCGGCTCGGGATTTCGTCGACATATTGGCATGATATGACCATCAACAGCACGTTGCCGGGACCGTCAGAAGAGAAGTCCGAAAGCGGACAATACCGGTTCAGCTACGGTCCGGTTGAAAGCGGTGAGAACGTGATGATCAAATTCGACGGCCAGATCAACCCGCCGATGTTCGCGGGCACCAAAGGCAAATTGACGTTGCTGGATGGTGATGCAATCGTGGCAGACATTCCCGTCAATTTGCGGATCTATCCCTAATGGATATCGTCGCACGCGCGACCGTTATGTTTGCGGTGCTGTATGTGCTGCTGCGGATAATGGGCAAGCGCGAACTCGGGCAGCTAACGCCGTTTGAGCTGGTGGTGATGATCGTGCTTGGCGACCTCATCCAACAGGGCGTCACGCATAATGATTTCAGTCTGACCGGGGCAATCCTCGCGATAACGACATTTGCGTTTCTCGGCATGTTGATGAGCTGGATTACCTATCTTTTTCCACGCGCTGAACGCTTGCTCGACGGCGAACCCAGAGTGATAATCCGCAACGGCAAACTACTGGACGAAAATCTGCGCCGCGACCGGATAACCAAGAGCGAAGTTCTATCCGAAATGCGCCTTGCCGGGATCGCCAGCATGGACAAGGTGGCTTGGGCGATCCTCGAACCACAAGGCAAGATCAGTTTTATCAAGAAGGACGGCTCCGACGTTGCGCCGCCGACCGACACCGACGACGGTTAGTGGGGAGCGCTCTTACCCGACTAAAGCCAGGACTTGCGTTGCACGTTCTATGCGGCAAATCAGCAGGTCGGGCATGTACACATCGGCCTGATTATAGACCAATGGGCTGCCGTCGACTCGGCTGATGTGGAAACCATGAGCGGCGGCGACGGCGGCTGGTGCACAGCTGTCCCATTCATATTGCCCGCCGGTGTGAAGATAGATGTCTGCTTCACCGCGTACTACGGCCATTGCTTTGGCACCGGCGGAGCCCATCGGGATAAGTTCGGCGCCTAAAGCTGCGGCAACCGCTATCGCCTCAGCAGCGGGACGAGTGCGGCTTACCACCATCCGGAGTTTGTCAGGCGCTGGGGCAACGGGTTTGGGCTGATCTGTTCGCAAGACCAAATCCAAACAAGGCAGAGCGACCGCCCCGATGGCAGGCACACCGTCAACGGCGAGCGCTACATGCACCGCCCAATCGGCCCGGCCTTCACCATATTCACGGGTGCCATCGAGCGGGTCGATAATCCACACGCGCGATTTGGTTAGGCGATCAGGATTATCCTTTTCTTCCTCGGACAGAAGCCCGTCATCGGGGCGATGCTCACGTATTGCGTCGCACAAATATTGATTGGCGGCGTCATCACCCGCTTTGCCCAATGCTTTA
>JANPAM010000396.1:0-1566 GCA_031429915.1 Sphingomonadales bacterium
GCATCCGCCGCGTGTCCGGGTCTGTTGCTCCATTATCCTCAAGCTCTACAATGTTCACCTGACGCTCGCGCGCTTCTCCCAGCATATCCTCGATCCGGGCAAGGTGACGCGGCGAAATAATGCCGGTGCACTCATCGCCCCTTGAATAGTCAGGTGCGGCTTTTGCCATGAACGCTTTGGCCTCATCGACAAAGGTCTGGACGTCGCCGCGCGGCACCATGCAATAATCGACCGACACACACATCTGGCCATTTTTAATGATTTTCGTGCCGATTGCGGATTCTACGTTGGCGGCGGTTACCGAACCTGGAGCAAAAATTGCAGGGCATTTGCCGCCTAGCTCAAGCGTCACTGGCGTTAGATTCTGTGCGGCAGCCGCCATTACCAGACGGCCAACGCCTGGGCTGCCGGTATATAACAAATGGTCCCAGGGCGTTGCCGAAAACGCCGTAGCAAGTTCAAGGCCACCGTTTACCACTGTGACAAGGTCGGCGTCATAGGTCGATGCGATTATCTCGCTCAACAGCTCGGCACAGGCCGGAGTATATTCCGAAGGCTTGATAATTACCCGATTGCCAGCGGCCAACATTTCAACAAGCGGCCCGACCGAAAGATCAAACGGGAAATTCCACGGCACAATATTGCCGATCACACCCTTAGGCTGGTAGCGGACCTCGGCGCGAGCAGACCCGAACAAAGCAGCGTCCATATGCCGCTCATCCGGGCGCATCCACGCTTCCAGATTTTCGAGCACATAGGTTGCACGGCCAATGACGCCGAGTACTTCGATCAAGTCGGAGGCGGGCACCGGGTGAGCGCCGAAATCTTCGGCAACCGCCTTGGAGATGCGTTCGCGATTGGCAGCCATCATGCCGATCAGTGCCTGCAGACGCTCGGACCGCGTGGCCAGGCTTGGGCTTCGATCTTTGGCAAAGGCAGCGAGTTGCACGTCGAAAGCGCTGCAAAGTTGCTGGATTGCCGCAGCGTCATTTGGCTCAGCAGCTGCGAAAGGCGTGTTTTCCAAAATCGACATGGCAAGTTTTCCTTATTGATAGGTCAATCGATTGGGGTCATCGACGCCAACAGCTGGGTGCGTTCTTCGCGCACGGCTTCGGGTGTATCGACATCCTGGCGGTGGAAATCGCGCAGCTCTTCGGGAATATACCAGTGAAGCTGGTCCTCATGATAGGCGCGCCAAACGGTTTCGGCGATCTCGCGCGGGTTGACCAACCGCCACATGCCTTCTGGCGGTGCCATCTGCCGCATCTGGTCGCCCAGCATCGGCGTGTCGATCAGGCCGGGAAGCAAGTCAGACGCACGAACACCGTACCGCTTCAGTTCGATTGACAGCGCCTCGGTCAGACCACGCACAGCGTGTTTTGTTGCCGAATATATCGCGATGCCTGCGGTTCCGAAAATCGCCGACGATGACGACGTGATCAGGCACAGCGAACCCGGCGTTTTCTTTAGCAATGGCACGCCAGCGCGGACGCCGTGAATGACGCCCATCAAATTGACTTGCAACACCCGCTCAATGTCCTCGATAGGCTGCTCGTCGAGCAGACC